>JAHEEQ010000176.1 GCA_024640585.1 Micrococcales bacterium | reverse complement strand
TTTTCCTCTCGCACGTCACCAAAGTCCGCGTAGAGCCTGGAGAGCTTGCCCTTGCCGCCTTGTTCGCAGCACTTGAGATATGCCTCAGATCTGCGTAGGTACGCCCACCACCAATAGTAAGGGCTTTGCTGTTGGTCTTCGATTGGGCGTGGAGCAGATTTGCGACCAAAAAGCGGGTGAGGGGCTAGGAAGTGAACTTTCATTTCTTAACAAGTAATTTGTTTGAATTGCTTTCAGGATATCAGAAAACGGTCATAACTGAAATACTTCAGCTATGGGATTTGCCCATGCCCGTACTGGCCGGTTTAGTCAGATTTTGAGGTGATTTATGTCTAACTATTTGGTGTTTAGCGAAGATGATTTCGACGCTTCTCTTGGTTTCAAATCTGATGGAAATTCAAAAAAAATACATCCTGTGGCCCATGGGGTAGCGTCCACATTATTTGGAAGAAAGTTCGAAAATACACGTGATATTTTTGTCTGCGAAGCAGGAACCGAAGTTGCTCGGGCTGCGTTAAATGCTGCGCTACCGTTGTGCCGTTTTAGTTTGACTAGTAAAAGCGAGTACCAGTGGATTAATTTTTACCAGCCAGTATTTGAGTCTTACATAGAGCTTCGTTCTGTTCAGCACTCCTGTTTTGAAAAAATTAGTGATCAGATAGAAATGCTCAATATAGATGTTGAAGCTGTTGAATGTTCCGATGCTTTTGAGGACTTTGACACCCCGTCACTTAGAAATTTAGACAAAGCCTTTAACTATCTTGATTCCACATTCAAGTCTGATTTTCTCGAGTTAATCATTAAAAAATTTAAAGTTAAAGATTTGCAATTTGAAGTAGATGAACTTACTGAAGAAGACTATTTTGATGTGCCATTTTGTTGTTAAGGGAGGATTTCAGTAGTTGAGTCTTAGGAGACGGACGTAGTCCGTTTTCCTATCATCTTCACTTAAATGATTTCGATAATCTTTACTATATGTGTGTTACTTTTTTATCTAACTAAACCAGCTAAATACATTGAATCCCAATGATTTCGGAGATCGTTCTTGATTAAGCTGACTATCGATTCCCAAGTGCTAACTAGCTTGCAACACGCGTTTCCATTGCCAAAAAAATCGGCATCAAGAGCGCTTGCTAAATATGTAAATGCGCTTGAGGGGCTGTTGCTTAATGCTGCGCAGCGTGGAATCGCACCAGCCCAAAGAAAGCTTGGCTTGTATCTCATCCCTTTGCATGGCCTGGCAAACAAAGGTGGAAGGATTGGTCCGCAAAAGCTTCGAGTGCATAAATGGCTCAAGGACAATCAGTTGGAACTAGTAGAAACAGTAGAGAAAGGCAGCAAATTTACGGGCGAGTATTCAACAGTCAAACTCAGTCGCTTAGTCACAGTGGTTGATCGAATGACTGTAAGTAGCGCTGCAATCTCCCAGATTAAGACCGATAGGGAGCTTGATTGCTACTTAACAGGTGAGGAAGTTGATAGTCATGCTGTTTTCCAGCATTTGTATCCAGAACTAGAGCCTTGTTCACTTTCAGGTTCTGAAGTTGGATTTGACTTTGTTCCCATTGACATTGAATCATTAAAGGCTTTTGTGCATTGGTTGGGCGCAGGCGCAGAGTTCGGTTCTAAGGAAAAGCGACAGCTGATATTGAACCAAGCAAAGATTGTCTTAGCCGTTTCTTCCATTAATGCTGCAATGTTTCCACAGCGCATCAAACGAAGCCCGTTTGGGCGTACTTATTACGAAGGCCTTAGCGTTCAAAACGTTCACAAAGAACTTAGACGGGCGATGCTTGGTAGTTGCTGGGAGTATGACATGCGAAGTAGTGTGGTTGCCTGGAAGATGGGTTTTGCCAAAGACCTGCTGTTGCAAGCGAATACAGCTTCAGATGTTCGTCTGTATTTCCCTGCAACATCTTTGTACCTCGAGGACAAAGCTGACTTCATGGCAACAGTTCGTTATTTCACATTTGCAGGTAACAAAGCCTTATCTGAAGATTTTCAATTGAGCTTAATCAAGCAGGCACTTACTGCAATTAGCTTTGGCGCAAAAAGTACGGGAAGCGGTTGGATTGATAGCAGTGGCGGATGGAAGAACCCAGCCCTTGTAGAAATACTCAAGAACCAATTTGAGCGAGATCGATTTCTAGCTGACCCGACAGTCAAGGCGTTCATTCAAGAGCAACGCGCTCTGGATGACTTCATCTTCGAATTAGTTAAGAAAAGTTCGTCTGAACTGTTGGCACTAGAGTGCCTTCAATCAGCAAGCGGCAGAATCAGCAAGGCAAAGGTCTTGGCTTACTTGTATCAGCATGCGGAAACGGATGCTATGGATTTGATTTGTACAGTTGCCTGTCAAAACGGACACGTTCCGATTGCACGTGTTCATGACGCTGTCTTCTTTAAGTCTCGATTGGGTCCGGATTTGAAGCAAGAACTAGAGTTGTCATTGCATGATGCAACCTTGAACAAGTACTGGAATCTATGCCCAAAGCAGCTAAAGCGTTACACACCTTTTTCGATTGATGCTGTACATGATGAGCTGCTGCACAGGCAGAGGATCGCTGATGAAGAAAGAAAAGCGATGGCTTACTTTTCTACTTGTACACATTGAGATCAAATGCTTGATTGCTCTGAGTCCTTCCAGACTATCGGGTTACCAATTTTTTCGGTTGCTCAGCTCCATGGTCTGACAATAAATTAGTTACTCCTGCAACACACAAGGAGTAGCTATGTCAGGTTTAAGCGCATTGAAATTGGTCACTAGTAAACGTCAGCAGGGCAATAGCCCACAGTTTGCGCGTCGTCAAAAACTTAGCAGCAAGTTGGATGAGCAAATCCAGTTGGCTAAAGCACAGCAGTCTGGTGCGGAGTTTTCACCCGTCAAGATCCGAACAGTCAAAGACGAAGTAACAGGGGAGAGTCGAAAGGTTGAAGTTCCCAAGAAGTTGAAGCCTTGGTGGTGGACTGGAGAGAACGGCAAGCTGTGCATCACAGTTCGCTATGGCGCGCGCACCCTAGAAATTGTCGAAGGCAAGAACGCCATAGAGACTGACAGCATTGCAGATGTCATCACATCGCTTCAAGTTATCCGGACAGCGGTTGACTCTGGCGAGTTGGACAAGCGTATTGAAGCAGTTACCAAGAAGGTCAAGGATGGCTTTGGTGAGTCAGCTCCAGTTGAGAAACGTCCAACATTGAAGCTGCCTTCAAAAGCAGCTTAAGTTCAAACCATACACAACCGACATTCGTGTCGGTTTCTTTTTGGCATAAATAAATGTAGAGAATGGAGATCAACTATGCGATTTACAGAAATAGCCAATGCAGAAGAGAAGTTGGCGCTTTGGAAACTAGTGTCTGACAAGATGTGGGCAGCGTTTGGACAACAGGTTCAGCAACAGCC
>JAHEEQ010000160.1 GCA_024640585.1 Micrococcales bacterium | reverse complement strand
TCAATATGCCCTGCATGTCGCGCAATGGCACGACAAGTGAGCCATTCGAAATTTTTACTCCGGCTGGCTGAATTCCCTTTCCCACAAGATAAGGATGCTCTTTTGGGGCTTGGTCTGCATCTGACCATATTTGATGCGCCAGTTTTTCAGCATCGGCTCGCCTCAAGTCGTCTTCATTCTTTCGCTCTAGGATAAGCTGCGCCAACTTTGCTTGCTGGTTATGCCTTTCTTCTTTGGACAGCGGCATATTTGAGCTTGACCATGTGGCTTGTTGACCAGTACGCCAGTCGCCAAATGCGCCAGCAGGATGTTCATCAAGATACATGCAATACCAGCCAGCAGTATCTTTGCGATCATCGTTCGTTGAAAATCTATGGATTTTTCCATCGGCAATGACTTCTGACAGTTGTGTAAAGCCTGCACTGCGAATGGCATCAAGAAATTGGTTCTCTGGGGAGTTCATAATGCTCCCCCAATTTTTTGCGGATAAGCTAATTTTTGTGTGTCAATAGACTTGAAAACGCTTCCATTTATATCCAATTTGGGTGAAAATAAATGCACTGTACGCTTTGCATTTTGTTCAGCAAAAGCCCCATCTGCTTGGTAGGTTGTTGGGGCTTTTTTCTGTCCGAAGCAGGTGGCAGCACCCAGCGACAGTGGTTGGTTTTTTAGTAAAAAGGCGGTCTGCATGAATTACTCCGTTTTTGTTGATAACGAAGTAATTTTCGGCAGGACACAAGTTCCCGCGCAAATTCTATTTATCTTCCGAAACCCGCATAAAACCTAGATTTAGCAACTTTTTTCAGTTCCCGTTTTTACTCAATGGGTTCCCGATGGTTCCCGACTGTCGATTATTCGGGCTTTATGGACCTTATCCACCACTGTTCATCTCTGAACGCCTCCTTAATAATCGTCTCCGCTTTTAATTGAATATTCATTGGCCCTGTCGCTTGAAGCGCATACAAATAACCTTCTGCGAACATCGCCAAATCTTTTTGAGTAATTTTTGACTTGTTTTTTTCTTGGTCACATCGTAGCTTCACAACATTGCGAACGACTTCGACCCAATCTGACTGTGTCTTAAATTGGATAATCGGAGAATATTGTTTTCTGTGAAAGAATTTCTTTCCATCAACAATCTCAAATTGCTCCTTCGCCACCATCTGACCATATAGCGACTTCATTTCGTCTGGGATCTTTAAGTTCTCTGTGATGGCCCAATTTACAAACCTTTCAAGATCGATGTCGCTCATGCCAGAATCAAATGCTTCATCAAACCTACGCTTTTGTAAAACAGTTAAACGCTTTTCAAAAACTTCATCTTTCAATCCATTTTTGTCAGCAATTGATTTGAATTGAAGCTCTGGTTGTATTCCAAAGGCTAATGATTCAGGAGGAAATTTGAGTTTTACTGAATCAGGATTGACGCCAAGTGACAGAAGCATGACTTGCCAGATAGGCAGCTTCTTTTCAAGTTTCCAATGTTCCCAATCGATATCAGACATCTTGCACCCCTTCAAAGTGCGCCTTCAAAAGATAACTCCAGCAGGCAGGTGAAGGTGTCCCGCTTTTCAGCCGCTAAACCTAGCTGGAGTTTTTATTTCACTCTGAGTCGTTGTTAAGCTTCAAAAGATCGTTAATCAAAGCCATGTCTTTTTTGCGCTGAGAAATAGCAGCTTTCGTCAGTTGGCCCTGCTTGATAGGTGCTCCAGTGGATTTGCCACCATGCATTCTGCAACGCCCGTTCTTCATTGATGGGTTCTGACAAATTTGACCTGATCGACACTTTGCGCCGCATCTTGGATGAAGAGCCAAGGCGAGTCTGGCTTGGTGCATAGGGTTTTGCAAAATTTTCATCGCTCCCCCCTTACTTAATGACATTGCCGATTACCGCAGGGCCGTTGACTTGCAAGTGTTGAACCGTCACGATTTAACTCGCGCCAATTTGAAGTCGCTTCAAGGTTAGTGCTACTCGCGAGAACGCATCCTTCATCTTCGCGGCTACTTTTGCCTTTTTGCATGCTACTTCTGCATCCGTACTTTGAGCAGATTCGGCTATCAACTCAAGTGCTCTCAACCCAGATCAAACTCACGCCACATTGGATCTCTCTCAGGTGCAAGCACTCTTTTGCGCTGTGCTTCGCGCTGCATCTTGAGGGCTTGACTGACTTGACCCATGGCTTAGTTGCAAATTTTCGTTAAGCACTCAATGCGTTAATTACCGCAGATGGATTCTTCTCGATGACATTCAAGAGCACCAGTGCTGGCCCATGGGGAGAGCGATCGCCCCTTTCCCAGTGTCTCAATGTGGAAGTGGAAAAGCCAAAACGAGCAGCGAATTGCTCCTGCGTCATGCCAATCTTTGCACGAACGGCTTTGACATCTACAGGGCGAGGGCGATGAACTTTGATGTGCGGCGCTTTACCATCTGCATGTGCAATGGCCTCCATCAAACCAGCCTTGATATTTTCAAATTCACTAGTCATTTTGATTTGTTCCTTTTTTCCCAAGTTTGGACCAACAGGGTTGTTAATTTGGCCAACTCATTTCGTTCAGCTTTAGTCAGGTTTTCCTGCACATTTTTCGGAAACATGGCCAAGAGATACACGGGAATTAGCTCATTATGAAAGTAGTAAATCACTCTTACCCCACCACTTTTGCCTTGAGAACCACGCCCCCACTTTAGCTTTCGAACACCACCTGTGCCCACCATCAAAGAGCCAGCTTTTGGATGCTCTGCCAGGTAATCCAAAATATCTTGACGCTCTTCTTCATCCAGTAACTTGTCAGCTACTCGGATGTAATTTTGTAATTCAGCAATGGTTTGCATAATTCAGATTGTAATCCAATGGGACGGCTATGGCAAGCAATCGTTTTATAGGATGTAAGGAGAAAATTACGCGTAATGACGCAAGCTTTTAGTCGTAACTTTTTGCTTTGCGAGCTTGTCTTTCCAAAATTGGATCTCATTTTTAGATTTTATTAGCTCAAGCTCTAGTGCTTGGCTTATCTCTATCTATTCATCGAATAGTCGTAAGCAACAGCCACCGTATCAAAGGTTATTGAATCAGAAAACTCTGTGATTACAGCTTGGTCATATAGATAGATGATGCGTCTATTTGTTGACACATTTTTATTTTTATTTGATTTCATTTCAAAAGAGCCATCCCACCCGGCACGATGATTGGGTCAGGCGTGTTGAGAATGTGGGCAAAAGTTTTTCCTGCAAAACTTGCCGACTCTTGAAGCCGCTCCTGTCGCAAATGGGCATACCGTTCAGTAGTTCTGATGTGTGCGTGGCCCAGCAGCTTTTGCACTTCATAGAGCGACACACCGTTGTTGACCAAAGTGCTGGCAAAGGTATGCCGTAAATCGTGGATACGGACGTCTGGCAGGCCTGCCCTAGTTCTAGCCGTGTCCCATGCATAAAACACCGTACAGAACGGT
>JAHEEQ010000158.1 GCA_024640585.1 Micrococcales bacterium | reverse complement strand
CCGATCTAGGCAATTTGGAAAGAGTTTTCGAAAACTTTACATCAACAACAAGCAGTAGTTGATGGTGAACTGAAAGTGACAGGAGTATTCTCAACAGTTACATCAGATGCGTACTTCAATCCGGAGTCTGTATTTGAAGGAAGAATAAACAGTGAGTTCTTTAAGCACTTGCCAGGCATTCTTACTGGGCTTGGGATTATTGGAACTTTTATTGGTTTGATTTTTGGCTTGCACAGCTTTGCATCAATCAAGTTGGGCGACCCCCAAGACATACAAAGAGGGTTAACAGCATTGATGGATGCTGTTCGTGGGGCATTCGTAGTTTCTGCGATTGCAATCGTTGCAGCAATGATCGTGACTTTCGTTGAAAAGCTGCTGGTTAAGAAGCTCACATCTCTTGTGCATGAGTTAGTTCAGGCAATTGATGCTTTATATGACGCAGGTGCTAGTGAAGACTACCTAGCAAGATTGGTAAAGGCTTCAGAAGAATCAGCCGCACAAACAAAAATTCTGAAAGATGCATTGGTTAAAGAGTTGGGGGACTTGCTTAGAGAGTTGACAGACGCTCAGATTGCAGCAGCTACAAGCAATGCAAATCAACTACATGCAAACATGCAGAATCAAGGGCAAGAAATTGGAGCTGCAGTAAGCAAGAGTATTAATGATGGGCTAAAAGGTCCATTAGATAAAGTCGCTGAATTAGTGGCAGCGGCAAGTGGTGAGCAAAGTAGTGCTGCATCAAAAATGTTGCAAGAAGTAATGACTAGCTTTAGTCAGAAACTCAATGATTTGTTCGGTGGGCAAATTTCAGAAATCAATAAGTTAAATCAAGAGGCAGCTACAAGCATTAAGCAAGCTGTTGATGGCATACAAAAATTGATTGGCGCACTCCAAGATTCCGGTCAAAAGACTGCTGATGAAATGTCCCAGCGTATGCTTGACGCAATTGAAAGAATGGCTTCAAGGCAAGATCAGATAAACGCTCAGTCTTCAGCCTTCGTCGAGGAGCCGAAAAAAATCATGGCAGAGGGGCAGTCTCAAACACAAGCTAAATTGTTGGAAACAATGTCAGTAATGCAAGAGCAGATGTTGCAGATGAGCTCAACTATGACTGGCGCTCAAAATGATGTGTTTGAAAACAATAGAACACGTGAAAAGGAAATGTCAGATAGAGCCTCTTCGATGGTGAATGGCATGTCCGATAGTGTCAAATCTGCTGTCGAAGAAATCTCTAAGGCGTCTAAAACTATCGCAGATAGTGTTGATACTCTAGGACGAACAACAACGTCAGCGATTGACAAAATGAATACCGGAGCTCAGCTAATAGCAGTCGCTGCTGAGGACTTTACAAAGGCTGGTAATACGGTTGGTAATGTTCTAAGCCAATCTTCGGGATTGGTTGAAAAAATTAACTCAACATCGACACATCTATCGACAAGTGCAAACACGTTGCAAGATGCGCTTCAAGATTACCAATCTCAGAGAACTAGCTTGACATCAATGCTTAGCGAATTCAGACAAACTGTAGAACTGGCTAAGAAAGATACGCAACTAACGGGTGATGTTCTGACACGACTGGAAAAAGCGACTACTCAACTTGGTCAAGCAGAAACGGCAGCTGAAGAATACTTGGCGAATGTAACTAAGGTGCTGGCTGAGACGCATGAAAGTTTCACAAGAGAAATGTCAAACTCAGTGGCAACTGCAAATAGAGATTTCCATAGAAACTTAAAAACTGCAATCGATTTGTTGGCAACGACTATCGCTGACTTAGAAGCTTCGCTCGGCAGTGTCATCGGCAGAAAAAATTAATGAATAGCTATGTGTAGTCAAAGATATGTGAAAAGAAAATCAAAGGAAGAGGGAGAGAAGCCGTTTTGGATTTCCTTCTCTGACTTGATGACTGCGCTGATGGTTATGTTTCTAGTCGTTATGGCAGTCGCTTTATTGGCTGTTACATCGCCAGCTAGTGCATTTGAGGAAAAGAAGAAGGTATGGGTTGAAGAGTTGGAGGAAATGCTGCGTACAGATTTCCCCGGTGTTCACTATCAAAGAGATACGAAGACCATTGATTTCGGTTCGCAAGCAAACTTCAAATCAGGGACGTCAGAATTTGATGGTGGAGAGAACGAAATTCGCATCAAAGAAGAAGCGCTTAGAAAATTCATACCTGCACTTCTTTCGCTTGCGAACAACAAATTGGGACAGGATGTTGTAAAACAATTTGTTGTTGAGGGGTACACAGACAAACATGGAGACTATCTGTTCAATCTGAACCTGAGTCTGCAAAGGAGTCAAAAACTATTGTGTATTTTGGGTGATGAAAGTGGTCAATTTACTTTGTCTCCATCTAATAGAAAACAAGTAAGAGACTTATTTCTTGTTGGTGGATATTCATTCAATAACGAAAAATCGAATGATCTGGAAAGCAGAAGGATTGAGATTCGAATTGAATTCCTAGGTCCTAAAGACTCTCGGGCTACGCCACCACAGTCCAATGTTGAGTTTGGAAAGTGCAGGCTTCCAAAGTGAACCAAATTGACGCCTTGAAGAATGCGCTTGCCCGTGCAAATGACATAGCGTTAACTAGAGATTTCTATCAAGTAGATCTCGAGCCTACAGTTCGTAAATTGAAGACTCAGGTGCAAAATGGTTCTAGCCCATTTGAGTCAATTGATAGGATTCAGCATGCCTTAAGTAGTTACTTCGCTGATAGAAGAATCAGTGAATTGCAACAGGCTCGCTATGCGGCATTTGGTGTGCACATTCCAATGTCATCCAGCAACCAATCAGTTCTTGATGATCCAGTGGTACTCGCAACATTTCTCGGAGACGAGCGAGGCATTGGGCAGTGGAGGAGCAAGCCAGCCTGGTTCAGACGAGCAATTCAAGGTCTGGTTGTCAGCTATTTCACATTCGATCCCAGTGCAGCAAATGTCACAGAACAAAAAAAGCAGGGATGGAAAACACTGCGAAATTTTTTATATGAAAACATAAGCGTAGCAGCTGAAGAAAACAACCCGGATTGGTTGCAGTGTTGCATCGACCACAAATCTCTTTTCTCAGATTCGCCGGGCAGAAACTTCGCTCCAAAATTGCTTGCTGGCGATAAAGACGAGCTAAACAATATTCTTGAACTTTTAAGAGCTAAAGAATCATGGTTCCCTCGAGAGTTAGTTCTTGGGCAGATCAAGCACGTTGTAGATACGTATGACGCTGAGTCATTTCAAGAGATAGTCAATCGATTGATGGACATGCTGGAGGAGCACAAAACCATCTTGGACGATGGCTTGTGTCTGCTCATAAATCGCTACGCATTATCAAAGAATCCCCCAGTGCATGAGCGCTTGAAAGACATGATTGTTTTGCGGTGGGATAACCCATGGCTACAGGGAGCTACAAAAAAATGGCATCCAGAGGCAAGTAAAGCAGCAAAAGATTTAGTCACCGA
>JAHEEQ010000153.1 GCA_024640585.1 Micrococcales bacterium | reverse complement strand
AGCGCATTACTTCATCAGCTTTTGTATTTTTGGTTTGATCGCACTGAGAACTTAGCATTTAGCACTGGAGTCATGGCGTTGGGAAATTGGCTTGGCACTTCACTAATTTTCACTTCATTCTTGCTAATTAGCCAAATGATGCAAAAAATTAGACACTCAATCAATAAAAATCAATAGACGGTTAAACCAACAACGACAGAGGCTGGTTATCAATTTCGCACTAGCGGTGATTGAGTTGAGCCAAGCGGTCAAAGCGCATACATCAATAACTGAGCCAGCCCTAGCGAAACGAAACGGCAAAAATTAGCCGTCTATAGATTTAACAGTTTCAAAGCGTGGCAAATGATTGCCATTTCTCATCGCTCGTTACTGCACAATTTTTATGATCGATGTTTATGAACACTTAACGACTCGTATTTTCTTAACAAAAATTTACATACTAAAGGTTCAATTATTGCTTCTGTTCAAGAGGGTAATTTTGCCCGATGCAAAGAAAGGGGCTCAATATGAGCAGTATTTCTAGTGTCAGTAGCAGCAACTCATGGATGCAAGCGCAGATGAAGATTCGTCCTTCATCTGCACAGCAAACCAAGTTAGCTGAAGACGCATTTTCAAAAATTGATACGGGCGGAAAAGGCTCATTTGACATTGCTGGATTAACTTCAGCTGTCAATACCGCACTATCCGGCAATCAAACTAAAACCAGTTTTAGTTCAAGTGATGTTCAAACTGTGTTTTCTAAGTTGGACTCAGACAGTGATGGAAAGGTCACGCAACAAGAGTTCACCAGCACGTTGAGTCAATTGCAGGGTCATCCAAACCAAGCAAATAATTCATCGGATCAAAGCTCTGCATCTTCTGGCCAAAGCCATGGAATGAATATGAGAGGTCCCAGCGGCATGCATGCAATGGGTGGCATGCCTCCTCCTCCCCCGCCCCCCTCCGGAGGCGGCGGTGGTGGTGAAAGCACTGATGAGGGATTCACAGAAGATGAATTAACGACACAACTTAAAGCATTAAGCTCATTTGATTCAAAGAATTCAACTTTAATCAGCAATGTGCTCAACAACTTCAGTGCCGCAGATGTTGATGGGAACGGTAAAGTTAGCCGAGCAGAAGCTATGAAGCTTGACGAGAGTTTGTCTACCAATGGGAACCCGTCGAGTGGTGCATCTACAAATTTGAGTACACCAACGTCGGCTAGTGCTCAATACACTGGTGCAACTAGCAACTCTAGCGATACAGCGGAGCAAATTCAACAACGTCTGATGCGCCAAATGATGAAAATGATGGAAGCGTACAGCATGGATAACCTATCCATGTCAGCGAATTCAACCGCTAGCCAACTATCAGTGACTGCCTAACTGATAAGGCCTAGTGGCATAGGAATTAAGCCACTAGGCCATTTAGACGTAAATTTCAGTAAAGATTCCCCCCTTCTGACAATGACCAAATTAACATCCATGCATTGACTCAGAAGTGGAGAGTTTCATGTCGTACAAAGTAGCGTTGATTGACGACGACGCCAGTCTTACCGAATTACTAAGTGAATTTTTAGTCGCCGAAAATTTTTCTGTTCAAGTTTCGCACGATGGAATAAAAGGTTTTGACTCTATAACTTCAAACAAGCCAGACATCGTAGTTCTAGACATCATGATGCCGCACATGAATGGCATTGAGGTTTTGAAACGCATCCGTTCTAAAAGCCTTCTGCCCGTGATTCTCTTGACCGCTAAAGGGGATGATGCCGACTGCGTTCTGGGGCTTGAACTAGGTGCGGATGATTACGTAACAAAACCATGCTCACCGCATGCACTAGTCGCTCGAATTCGCGCCATATTGAGGCGGACTGATGTCAAAAACAATTCAAGTCAAGCGCCCACACCGATCTTGGCAGGACCGTTAAAGCTGTACACGACGCGTCGAAGAATTGAATGTGATGGCGTAGCGTTAGAACTCACTAGTACAGAATTCAATCTACTTGAAATTCTGATCATCAACGCTGGACAAGTGGTCAAAAAAAGTACGCTATCCATAGAAGGGATTGGCCGTCCGCTAACACCTTTTGACAGAATCGTAGATGTCCATATAAGCAGCATACGAAACAAAATTGGACACATGCCTGATGGTCGGTCATTAATAAAAACAGTGATCCGCAAGGGCTATCAGTTATCGGCGGAGTGATCACAATGGGTCGCCTGTTTTGGAAATTCTTTTTGCTGCTTTTGTTAGCTCAAATCTTGACAACGCTCGTGGTTGGCGCCGCACTATGGGTCGATCACAGAAACTTGAATGAAAACAACCGCTTTAACTTTGAACCGCCACCACCGCATCTACATCCTCGCCCCATCGATATTGATCTTGCATCAGAGTTAGGCCACAGACCACCAAAACCTCCGATGCCCTTTGGTCAATTAACACCTCATATTCCATTACTACCTATTTTTACTGGTGGCTTAATCAGCCTGATACTTGCAGCAATTCTGGCCTGGCGATTTTCTAAACCTATTCGCAATTTAAGCTCTGCGATCAGAGAGCTTTCAAAAGGTGAATTGAAAGCACGTGTATCCAGTGAGATAGCCAAACGCAATGATGAATTAAGCGACTTAGGCAAAGACTTCAATTTGATGGCAGATCAAATTCAAAACCACATTGAATCTAAGCAACGTTTGCTTCACGATGTTTCACATGAGTTGCGCTCCCCATTGGCGCGAATACAAGCAGCAACTGAACTCGTGCAGCAGCAACCAAACAGAGCCCATGAATTCATAAGTCGTGTCAATCGCGATACACAACTGATGGACAAATTGTTAGGTGAGCTTCTAACGCTTTCGCGCATTGATTCTGCAATGAATATTGATTTCAATGAAACAGTAAATCTCAACGAATTATTGGGCTCAATCGCCGATGACGCCCAGTTGGAATCTGAGACTCGCCAAATTGAAATTGACTTCAACCCTGAGATTGCAGTGTTTGTTAAGGGATCAGCACAACTGCTAAGTCGGGCCTTTGAAAACGTGCTCCGAAACGCTATGCGTCACACCCCTATCGGATCTACTGTGACGATAAAAACGGTCATCCTTGAAGACTCTGCAATGATTTCGATCTCAGATCAAGGCTCAGGTGTTCAGGATATATCTATATCCAGTATTTTTGAACCCTTTGTTCGAGGTTCGCAAGTTGAATCTAGAATTGGCCATGGATTGGGACTGGCAATTACAAAGCGGGTAATAGAAGCGCATCTTGGAGAGGTATCTGCAGAAAACATACCAGCCTCTGGGCTGTTGGTGTCGATTTCAATTCCCCGCGTTGCTCCAGCACAACCCTAGACAAGGCAAAATAGGTAAATGAAAAACTTGTACCTGCGCTTTTTATCCCTAAGTCAGGCCATTACACGGCCTGCTGCGACTGATCATGTAATTGATGAAACTGCAGCTCGGTTATTGGAGGTAATTGCCCTACGTG
>JAHEEQ010000152.1 GCA_024640585.1 Micrococcales bacterium | reverse complement strand
GTGTCTTTGGCACAATAGGGGCAACGATCGGAGCAAGCATGGCAATTCGCGTTTTCTTAATGGATGACCACGAAGTGGTTCGCCGTGGACTTTCGGACCTAATCTCTTCAGAGCCAGGACTGGAAGTTATTGGCGACGCTGGAACTTGTGCAGAAGGACTCCAAGGAATTTTGGTAAAGCGGCCTGATGTCGCTGTGCTTGATGTCCGCCTTCCAGACGGATCTGGAATTGAAGTCTGCCGCGATTTACGCGCCCTTGCTCCAGAAGTAAATGTTTTGATGTTGACCTCTTACGCAGATGATGAGGCGCTACTTAGCGCAGTACTTGCAGGTGCACACGGTTATGTACTTAAAGACATCCGCAGTGGTGATTTAGTGCAAATGATCAAAGATGTATCAACTGGCAAGAGCTTGTTGGACCAAAAGGCAGTGGACCAAGTTCGTAATCGTTTGCGTAAAGGAAGTTCGATTTATTCCATGCTTGATGATTTAACTGATCAAGAACGTCGAGTACTTGAATTCATCGGTGAAGGAATGAGCAATCGCCAAATTGCTGAAGCAATGTTTTTGGCAGAAAAAACTATCAAAAACTATGTATCTTCAGTTCTGTCAAAACTTGGAATGGAACGCAGAAGCCAAGCCGCAGCTTTTATTGCGCGACTTGGAATTGGTGAAGCGGGTCGCGACTAATTTTTAAGTGGAATCATCCAGCGAGCCTGTGTGCCACTTGGGTACCTGCGCGTAGTTTCAAAACTTCCACCCATCGCTTCTGCCCGCTTTCGTAAGTTATCCAAACCACTTCGACTAACTGATTCTGGTATTCCAACACCATCGTCTGAAACAGTCAGCGCCAAGTGGTCGTCGATAATTTGCAGCACAACCGAAACAGTAGATGCTTGTGCGTGACGAACTGCATTCGAAAGTAGTTCACGAAGAGCTGCGACAACTTGTGTGGTTTCGCGATCGCTGGTCATGGAGTCAACCGGGCCTTCAAAGGTAATTGATGGTGTTGATCCAAGTAAAACCGTATAGCCCTCAACTTCGTGCATTACGCGACGGCGAAGTGAAACTCCCTCATTTTCAGGAGTAGTAAGTGCATAAATACTTTGACGGATTTGTTTAATCGTGCGATCAAGATCATCCACTGCTTGATTAATCTTTTCAGAATCATTGCTGCCAGCGGATTTGCGAGCAACCGATTCAAGTGTCATCCCTGTTGCAAAAAGTTGTTGGATTACGAGGTCATGCAAGTCGCGAGCAATTCTTTCTCTGTCCTCATAAACTGCAATGGCTTGGGTCTTTGAAAATAACCTTGCATTTTCAATTGCCAAACCAGCGGCAGCTGCTAAACCAATTACTAATTCTTCATCTTCAACCGAAAACTCAACACCATCTTTCTTTTCAGTCAAATAAAGATTGCCAAAAACTTCTCCGCGTACTCGAACTGGTACGCCCAAGAAAGATTTCATTGGTGGATGGTTTTCCGGAAATCCAAAACTAGCTGGATGTTTGCTCAAATCTGAAAGGCGGATTGGTTCTGGATATTGAACCAACAATCCGAGAACACCTCGGCCTTCAGGAGTATGCCCAATCATGCGGACTTGATTTTCTTCCATGCCAACATGGAAAAAATCTTGGAGTCCACCCTTTGCAGATATGACGCCTAATGCGCCGTATTTAGCTTCAACCAAATTCACTGCGGTTGTAACAATTGTTTCAAGGGTGGTTTGCAAGTCAAGATCAGCAACCACACTCATGATTGCATTGAAAAGGTTTGCATCTTGCCGGTTACCCACGGTAGAAGTCTCGCATAAGACTTAATTGAGCGAAACCAACTTATGTAATTTCTCCGTAATTCTTTGGTCGTGAGTGATAACCACCACGCCCATATCACTAAAGGACGACTCAACTAATTTCCATATTTTGTCGGCGGTCTCCGAATCCAAGTGTTCAGTTGGTTCATCAAGTATGACAAAACTTGCACCGCTCAGAAGAGTTCGAGCGATACCTATTCTTTGCATTTCACCTCCGCTAAGACCGCGTTCTGCACTACCTATCAGAGTGTCTAGTCCAGCTGGCAATTCGTCAAACCAATTCTCAAGTTCGACTTGCGCTAAAACTTCAATTAATTGTGCATCTGAATTCTCATGATTCGCCAGAGTCAAGTTTTCTCTGAGGGTCGTATTGAAAATGTATGTTGTTTGCAAAAGTGCTGTAACCAAATGTTCGTACTCAGCAATTTCGTGAATCGATGTGCCATCGAGCGCAATCTCCCCTTTATGCGGAATCAAACGCAAAATCGCATTCGCGATAGTTGATTTACCGCTACCACTTGGTCCAACAAGTCCAACAATTTCGCCACGTTTAACTTTGAAACTCAAATCATGGATAACAACTTCTTCACCCCAACTCACTTTTAATTTTTCTACTGTCAATTCGTTGGGGTTGATGATTGGAATTAATTCCGAGTTTACGACTTCGTTCGTTTTGTCAAGAAATTCTGATATTCGCAAGTTCGCCATTGTGGTCCGCGTTCTTGCAGTTGCAGCCAAACTGAAAGTTCCGATGATTTCAGCGCTCGCCCATGGAAGCAAAGTCACAACTGCAATTAGTTGGCCATTCAAACCAGCCTGACTAAAAGCTACAACAGCAGCGATAAGCGAAATGAAAACAGCAGTTGCTGAACTTATTCCGTTCAATGCACCGGAGATTCCAGCCCAGATGCTCGCTCGGCTTTCTACCTGCACCCGGTGTTTGTCAGCTTCAACAAGATCGCGTAAATGCGCAGTTGTTTGGTCTAGTACTCGCAATTGTTCAGAATCATTGATTGCTCGATACACATTGCTACTAATCGCGTTGCGAATATGGATAGCTTCTTTTGCAATTTTAATTTCGATTTTCGAAATTATCTTAGGAATCACAAAGCCAGAAATCAGAAATGCTAATGAGATAAAAATTCCAGCGAGTGGCAAGAACAAGAATTGCAAGACAGAAAGCAAAATGGCACTTAAAGCCGCAGCCCTCATAGGCACGCGAACACGCGTCACTTCGTCTTGTAAGGTGTCGGTGTCGCTAGTTAACCGATCTAACACATCTGAGCCGCGAAAGCGCCAGACACCTAGTGGACCAAGCCTTGTTGCAGTATTCCAAAGTTCAACTCGCAGTTTGGTCGTGCCAGTTAATGCCACTTCGTGCGAGACCACCCGCTCAGACCAACGAAAAACTCCGCGTGAAATGCCAAAGAATCGAACTGCAACTATTGCAACTTGTAAAACCATAATTGGAGGCATGAGAGCTGCCGAACTAATCAGCCAAGCTCCAGTCGAGACTAAACCAACTGCGCTCAACATTGTGGCTGCAGTCAGTATGACTGCCCAATAAATTTTCATCGCAAGTCCACAAATTCAATAACATGATCACTTATTGCGCGGAAATTTATCCGATGTGCCACTGTCAATACTGCGCCGCC
>JAHEEQ010000150.1 GCA_024640585.1 Micrococcales bacterium | reverse complement strand
TTCGGCGGTAGCAATTGTGATCACCTACTAAGCCTAAGGCACTAGCCCCTTGAACCAATCCAACGAATCAGGGTTAGCAAGCGCATCTCGATTTCTTACCTCGCGACCATTGATGACATCAGTAACTGCTAGTTCAACTAGCTTATTGGATTTGGTGCGAGGCAATTCTGGAGCCACAACAATTAAATCTGGAACATGACGTGGTGATGCTTGAGTTCGAAGAGTCGACTTAATCTCTTTTTCGACACTCTCATTAAACTCTTGCCCCGCTTTTACAACCACAAACAAAATCACACGGGTATCGCTTTCCCAATCTTGAGAAACCGCCATCGCTTCCTGAACTTGTGGGAATGTTTCGACAACGCGATAAATCTCTGCGGTGCCAATGCGAACACCCTTTGAGTTTAAAGTTGCATCGCTTCGCCCATACAAAGTAAATCCACCGGTTGCAGACTTTGAGGCGAAATCTCCATGAGTCCATACTCCTGGAAAACCTTCGAAGTATGCAGACAGATACTTTTCATTGTTAATGTCATTCCAAAATCCAAGAGGTTTAGATGGAAAGGGAACGGTACAAACCAATTCACCCTTTTCATCTACTTTTGCGCTCTTGCCTTGAGTATCAAAAACATCTGTGGCCATTCCAAGGCATGGACCTTGCAACTCTCCACGATAAACAGGTTGAGTTGGTACGCCAGCTAGGAAGCATCCACAGATATCGGTTCCACCAGACATTGAAGCAAGGTGAACATCGGTTTTAATGGATGAGTAAACGTAATCAAAACTTTCAGGTGAGAGCACCGAACCTGTTGAACCAATAGTTTTGACCGTTGAAAGATCATGTGATTTCGCAGGAACTAAACCTTCCTTGTGTGCAGAGTCAATGAATTTGGCAGATACTCCAAAGAAATCCAACTTCTCGTTCTGCGCGATATCAAATAATCTGGAAGGAGTTGGAGCCATAGGCGCACCATCAAACAAAACAATTGTTACCCCGCGACCAAGGGCCATTGTTAGCCAGTTCCACATCATCCAGCCACAGGTCGTAAAGAAGAAAACTCTATTTCCTTGGTCAATGTTGAATTGATACAACATCTCAGCTTGAGCTTTGAGCATGACACCTGCACCGCTATGAGTGATGCACTTTGGTTTTCCTGTTGTTCCTGATGAGAATAAAACAAAACCTGGGTGGTCAAAAGAAAGTTGCTCAAATTGTGCGGGGGTTCCAATAAAGGGCTTGATCCAAGTATCCAGTTCACTTATCTTTATCGTTTTCTTGAGTGTTGGAAGAAGCTTCTGAATTTCAATTGCCTTTTCCGTGCAATCAAAGTACTTACCGTTGTAGTGATAGCCATCAGCTACTAATAAGATTTTTGGCTCTACTTGACCAAATCTGTCTTCAACTGCATGAGGTGCAAAATCTGGAGACGCTGTAGAAACAACAGCACCGATACTTAAGGCACCTAGAGCATAAATTATTGTTTCGGTAACATTTGGAACCCATGCAACAACACGATCTCCAGTTGTGACACCTTCAGCTCGCATCGCTGCGGCTGTTGCCGCAACCTTGATTCGAAGATCGGCCCAAGTAATCTCTGATCTAGTTCCATCCTCTAATATTGAAACTATCGCAACCTCTAAACTATTGCCTTTTGCTAGCAAGTTTTCAGCAACATTTAATCGTGCTTGAGTAAAAAACTTACTTGAGATGAAATCTGAGCCCTCACTATAGAAATTAGATCCTTTGCTTCCTATTACGCCCAGATCATCCCAAGCTTGTGACCAAAACTCACCTGGATTATCGATGCTCCATTGATGGAGCGCCTTATATGTGGGAATACCTTTGAGGTTCTGTAATTTTTCAATTGCAGAATTTCCAGTTAGCTCAGGTTCCCAAAGTTTTTGATTCATGAGGTTTTGCGAGTTAGAGCCTTCAAGCGAAGTCGATAGTAAGCACCTGATAATCCACCAGGCGAAAACATCACAATCAAAATAAATATCAAACCAAGCAACAGCGCAGGTTCAGCTATTGGACCGCCAATCCACTTAGGGATTGATTTAAATGATTCCTGTTGAGTTAAGTCCTGCATACGTGTAGAGGCGAAGGAGTAAAAGATTCCACCTAATACAGCGCCCCAACGGGTAACTGCTCCACCTATAACTACCATTAATAGCAGCGCAATTGTGACCCCTGATTCAGCAAATCGTGGTGCGGCACTACCCGCTGCAATCAACATTACAAAGCCCAACATGGCAGCCAGCGCAGCGCTAATAACAAAAGCTAGCAATTTGAAGTGTTGAGTATTAAGACCTAAAACCTGAACACGTTGTTCATTATCGCGAAGTGCGGCAAATACCCGACCTGCTGAACTCTCGGTGACCCACCAAATAATCAGGTAGGTAATGATTAAGGCAGCTAGCGCTGTCCAATAGATGTACTTTGTATTGACGACACCAATCCAGAACTGAGGGACGTGGTCGGCATTAAGCGCAATTCCATTTTCTCCGCCAGTGAGATTGAAAAAGTTTCGGTTAACAATCACATGACCTGCTTCTCCGAAGGCCAAGGTAACCATTGCAAATGTGATTCCTGTGGTTCGAAGTGAAGCTGCGCCAACAAGAGCTGCCAAAATTACAGAAACAAGCATTCCCGATAATGCCGCCAACCACCATGACATTACATCGTGATTAATTAAGATGCATGAAACATAAACACCAGTTGCAAAGTACAAAGCATGTCCAAAGGAAAGCAGCCCAGTAAAGCCAAATAGTAAGTCGTAGGTAAGTGCCAACCCGCCCCAGACAAATGCAACAGCCATAGTTTGTTGAATACCTGGTTTGCCGAGTGGGTTGTTGGAAAATAAAGGAGCGATTGCAAGTACAAGAAGCAATAATCCTAGGAGCGGACGAGAGTATTTCCAACGCAACATTATGCACGCACCTTTCCTAACAGACCTTGTGGTCTGATAAGCAAGACACCTGCCAATAAAATAACAACAACGAAGTCACCAAGTCCGGTCACGTAGTAGTTTGCGAACTGGCGGATAACACCAATGAGCATCGCAGCTAAAAAGCTTCCTGGGACAGATCCCATGCCACCAATAACAACAACTATAAATCCGTAGATCAGATATGAACCAGCAATTAGTGGTGAAACTCCATTGGAATAAACTGAAACTAGAACTCCTCCAACGCCAGCGGCAAAGCCACCAAGGAAGAACACGGTGCTAAAAGCCCGGCGGACGTTGATTCCCAGCGCATTCACCATGTTTCGGTTCTCAACGCCAGCACGAATGATTAATCCAATGCGCGTGTACTTAAGTAATACCCAGTTCGCAACTAAAAGCAGTACCGCTGTTGCGATATATACAACTCGATCCGCAGGGATCATCGCACCCCCGACGTTGACTGCTGTTAAGAACCACAGCGGGGTTGGGAACATGCGAAGATCATTTCCAAACCAACCTGC
>JAHEEQ010000147.1 GCA_024640585.1 Micrococcales bacterium | reverse complement strand
GAGCAGTCCATCATCGGTAGTCCAGAAGCCAGCTGTTTAACAACAACGCTATAAGTCTCTGCTCCCTTACTAGAGTTCAAATCTCCTGTGATTCGATAGATCCCAATTGATGTGGGATTACCTACACCTGACTTGAGCTGAACTACTTGAAAATTAAGAGGAATTGCAGACTCACCCTGGGTTAGCTTCTGCACAACGGGCTTAAGCATTTCCAGGCTGATGTTTTGAACTATATCCATTAGGGGAATCTATTACCGAAAAGCCTTGAATTTCCCCTATTTCTTGCATAAAGCAGTGCCCGACTATGGGCATTGCCTATTTGAATTTTAAGCGAATTCTTTTAATTATGTTTGCAGGACGTATTTTTTCAGCTTGATAGATGCGCCTTAACTTTTTCCAAACCAAATCGAATTCAAGCTGAGCTAATTTCAGCTCATTGCCACTTAATTCTCTTGGAGAATCCTGGGTAGAGGCAAAAATATCCAAATTTCCAAAAACTCTGATTCCGCTCTTTTGGATTCGATCAATTTGACCATTCGCGTAATCAGAAACAGTACCTTTAAGGAAATCTGGTGTTGAGTATTTCACATAATTTCCAGAGGCTGGAGTTCCGGAAAGCTCTTTCACCCAACCCTGTCGAATGATTTTCCTATATTCGTACCAAGACCAATTTCCAACGGTCGCTTGATTAATTAGACGAAGAATTTCACATTCTCGAATTGTTAAAGATCGATTAAGCGCTCTGGTCGCCACAGGATTGAGATTTCCTATTCCCAGAATCTTTTCAATATGCCTATAGAGCATTTCAGGCTGTGACGTATCAGCCATCACTAGAGAAACCTTATCTGCGCCAAATTCATTCACCCAGGCATTAATTATTTCTGAGTGATTTATTAACCGCGGCTTTGAAAGCAAATTACCATCTACAGTCAAGAACTTTTTTGATATCCATTGAGGGTATGTGGCAACAGCGCCTTTTTTCAGATTCTGTTGATAAATGCTTGGAATAATTGAATCAAGTGATCTAAGGGTAAAAATGATTTCAACATCAAAATCTGAAAAATCATTCCGTATCTTCATGATTGATTCGGGTCTTGCACTCGAAAAGAACTCACTGCTTATCAAAATCGTATTGAATTTTGATTCTACAATCTGTTTGGCGAAGTAGTCCCACATTTCTTCACTTCTTTTTATTGGAGTCCAACCAACGGACCTGCCAACTAAAGATGCAATTCCAGTGTGATGTGCGTCGTTAACACTCTCCGGATAGTGAATCCCATGATCTAGTAATAGTTGTGAATTCTCGCGAAAAGCAGCTTGTAACGCAGTAGTACCTGATTTCGGAAATCCGGCATGAATAATTAATTTTCGCATTTTGCTAGATTAGGAATCGATATTTAGATTCAACTCAGCCATTTGTCATAAGAGTCTCCAAATTTTCATGGAGGCCGGTCTTTTAAACATAGTTTGAGGGAGGTATGAGCAACCGCCCTGTAGATCAAGTGATTAAATATGAGCGTTTTGCCCGATTTTGTGATTTTCTATGTACCTTAGTCTCATGAAAAAATCACTCCGCAATATTGCATTCGCAGTCATTTTGTCCTTCCTTACCGCTCCTGGCTCGGTCGTTCCTGCATATGCAAATGGCCCAGGCGTGTGTGGACCAGAGAACTTCGCAGGCGGTGACGGTACGCAACAGAATCCGTATCAAATTTTCGATCGCAATTCATTGAGTGAACTTCGAGATTGTGGTGCAGCTGACTACCACTATTACATGCTCAACAACAACATTGAGCTATCAGGGTTATGGCAAGAAATAAATTACTTCACCGGTAGTTTAGATGGCAAAGGCCACTCGATTACTGGAATAGAAATAGTTGGCACATTGCAGTACAACGGATTATTTAGAAACCTAACTACTGCTGACATCTTTGATCTAGAACTCTCGGGAAGTATTACAAATTTCCATTGGAGTACAGGTTTGCTCGCTGGTGTTGCTGTTGATTCTTCCTTCAACAACATTACTGCCGCAACGGAAGTCACTGGATATGCTGTTACCGGCGGATTGATTGGTGAGGCATACGATTCTTCATTAAATGCAATTTCCGTTAACCCACTTACTCAAGATTCCTATATTTCAGTTTCTGACGGAACCGTCGGTGGCGTTCTTGGAATAGCTGAAAATACATCCCTCAACAATATATATTCAAATATAGATATCCGACCAACAACTGGTGCTAGCTATATCGGTGGAGTTGTAGGAATTGATCGACGCGGAAGTGGCTCGCTTAAGACTCAATCAAATTTAAACTATCACGGAAATATTGTTGCAAACCACTCAGGATCGGCAAATTGTGGAGGAATCGCTGGGGCAGGTGCATCCATTATTCAAAATTCTTCAGTTCTAGATTCAACAATTAGCTGCGAATCAGGCCCGCTCGGCGGAGTAACTGGATTTGGTGAAAATTCCATCATTAATACGAAAGTTGAAGCTCAGCTACAAATCCAATCTGAACTTGGCTACGCATCGGGAATTGCTGGTGGATTAGTTGGGTATTGGACGGCAGGAGAATCTGCTGATTATCAATTTAACGGTGATTCTTTTAGTGGAACTATTAGTTCGGCATCTCGTGCCGCCGGATTGATAGCGCTTTTGACTCTTGATCAATTAAACCAAGAAAGCACAGTAAGTTTTTCACAAACTTATGTACGGGCAACTTTTGAAAATGCTGATTTCGCATCCGGCTTCGTAAGTGGATTAAATAAGGACTTAGACACAGACCCATCAAATGATCCAGCTGTAACTGTTCAGGATTCCTATGTTGACGCTGATTATTATGAATCATCAAACACTAAGGCACTTTTCAATTTTGAATCAGTTCCAGTTGAAATAATTAATTTTGTGTGGAAGTACGTTTCAGATGTAGAGAATATCTACGCTGATGACACCTTTTCTGCAAGTATTGGTGACATGAAACGGTCGGGTTTTTGGGATCGATTGGGCTATGACATGAGTGAAACTTGGGGAATTTCGCAGGAAATAAATGAAGGCTTACCAGTGTTAAGAAGTTTGAACAATGGAGCTTTCTCGAATGGTTGCGAGGCAAAAAATTTCCCGAAAATTACATTCAAGGCTCATGTATATAAACTTACCAAGAAGCAAATAAAGCAAGTGAATAAGTTTGCAAGACAAATTGCAAATGGTGAGTGTGTAACTGTTTATGTATACGGTTTTACTTCAAAGCATGAAATCAAGAAAGGCAAGAAGAAGCTTAGCTATCAAAATGGTCTGTCATATAAACGGGCTACAGCTGTCTTTAACTTAATTCAAGCTGTTTTCACAAATAGAGATCTGCACTTATGGCACGACCTTCTCGGCGTAGGATCAAATAATTTATTAAACAAAGACAAGACAGCGAAGCAGCAAGCAGCAAATAGAAGAGTTCAGTTTGGAACAACCTCCTAAATGTCTGACCAGTTGTCCTGGCGTGAAATTATTTTGCGCGGTCACCGCACTATTCCGCAAACATCATGGCGAAGTCAGAGTCGGTGGAAGCCAAGCGTTGCGACATTTCTAGTTTTAATACTTGGGTTATCGCTTTTTGGTTTTGGTGAAGCATTACTTGTTATCACGGGTCTTGGAAATTCACCCTGGGTGGTTTTATCTGAAGGATTAACAAAACGAACCGGTCTTGATATAGGTGTAACCACATTTCTAGTAAGCGTGGTGGTTTTGCTACTTTGGATTCCTTTGAAGGAAAGACCAGGGCTAGGAACTATTTCAAACATTATTGTGATTGCTGCAGTTCTTGATTTTTCGATTTTACTTCTTCCGAAAGTCCAAACTCTTGCGGTGGGAATTCCAGTGGTTATAGCGGGAGTGTTAACGGTTGGTATCGGTTCGTCACTTTATTTGACTTGCAATTTGGGTCCGGGTCCGCGCGATGGTTTGATGACCTCTTTACACAATAAAACTGGTGTACGAGTGAGTCGCGTTAGGTTCTCGCTAGAAATAGCGGTCCTAACTATTGGATATCTGCTGGGCGGAACTGCTGGAATTGGCACATTGATATTCGCCGCAGGCATCGGAAGAGCGGTTGCTCTATGGTTGGGTGTTGTAAGCCGTTTGGCAAAACCTAAATAAAGGAAAAAATGACAACTGCAACTATTCATACAACTTTGGGTGATATTGCTATTGAGCTATTCCCAAATCATGCACCAAAAACTGTCGCAAACTTCATTGGTTTGGCTGACGGCTCAATCGACTGGATGGATCCAAAGACTGGCAAAAAGGGTGAAGGCGCTCTTTACACAAATGTGCCATTTCACCGAGTAATTCCTAACTTTATGATTCAAGGTGGAGATCCTGAAGGCACTGGTCGTGGTGGCCCTGGATACCGTTTCGAAGATGAACCACATCCAGAATTAGTTTTCAATGAGCCATACATTCTTGCGATGGCAAACGCAGGACCAAACACAAATGGTTCTCAGTTCTTTATCACTGTTGCAGACACATCCTGGTTGAACTTCAAGCACACAATCTTCGGCAAAGTTATCGACGATGCGAGCCGCAAAGTTGTAGATGCAATTGCATCAATTCCAACTGGTGCACAAGATCGCCCAGTGACCGAAGTTTTAATAAAGAGCATCACAATCGCATAAATTATGAGTACTTTCCAACGTTGTGCATGGCATCCCGAAACCGAAACCGGTTTGTCATGCCAACGTTGTGGAAGACCAATCTGCGCAAAATGTTTAGTAGATGCATCTGTTGGATTTCAGTGTCCAGAATGCGCACGAGATAAACAAGTTACCCGCCAAATAAATACTTTCGCACGCCCGTTAGTAACTCAAATAATTATCGCAGTATGTGTTGCTTTGTTCGTATTTTCCTATGGCGGAAATCAAAATGAAATTATTTCGAACTATGGATTGAATCCAGTCTTGGTTCAGTACTACGGCGAGTGGTACCGCATCATCACATCAATGTTTTTACATCTCAACTTTATGCACATTGCATTCAACATGTTGGCGTTGTGGCAGGTCGGATTAGTTTTAGAAAATCGTCTTGGCAAATATAAGTTCGCTGTAATTTATTTATTGTCTGGAATTTCTGGCGGATTGCTTTCGGTTTATATGAATGAACCAATGGCTTTTTCAGTCGGAGCGTCTGGTGCAGTATTTGGTCTTTTTGGTGCTTATGTTGCGATCAGCCGACGGCTAAATAGCGACGCGAGTGGAATGCTTGTGATGATTGCCATCAACTTGGGGCTTGGTTTTGTGGTGCCAAATATCGACTGGCATGGCCATGTGGGTGGCCTGATAGCTGGATTTGTGCTTGGAAATATCGTCGAAATACGGCGCCGCTAAGCGGGAGTTATCCACAAGTTATCCCCAGACTGGGGATGAATTACAAGCGTGTAATTTAGAAATTAATGCCACTTGGTCGACAGGAAAAAGCCGACTGCCATGAGGCCAAAGCCAATCCCAATGTTGCCCAGATTGCCCAGATTGCGCATGAAGGAGATGTCATTACCCGCGATGTAGAAAACAACCACCCAGAGCAGTCCTAGAACTAGGCAAAGCACCATGAGCGGGGCTAGCCAGCGTGGGGATTCAAACTTTTGTGGCTCGTGCGAGATCGTGACAGGGGTGTAGTTATCAGTCTTGCGGCGACGGCTAACAGGCATTGGAACTCCTTCAATTCGGGGCAAAGAATAGGCGAAAGGTTGAGGTTCTTGCACGCGAGGCACTCATTTCTCGAATGGATTAGGACAATACGCCTATGAGCACCCGCGTTTTAGTTATCGACAACTACGACTCTTTCGTTTTCAACATCGTTCAATACCTAGCCCAGCTCGGTGCAGATGTGACAGTAAAGCGAAACGATGAAGTTGAAGTAAGTGATGCAAAAAACTATGACGGTGTTTTGTTATCCCCAGGTCCTGGAACTCCCAAGGATGCAGGTGTTTGCATCGAGATGGTGCATTTCTGCGCCGAAAATAAAATTCCATTGTTTGGAGTTTGTTTAGGACATCAAGCCATTGCCGAAGCATTTGGTGGTGTGGTTAGTCGTGCACCTGAATTGCTGCATGGAAAAACTTCCCAAGTTTTTCATCAAGGTGAAAGTGTGATGTCTTCGTTGCCGCAACCATTTATTGCTACTCGTTATCACTCACTTGCAGTTGAAAATGAAACAGTCCCAACAGATTTTGTTATCACCGGTCAGACTGATTCAAATGTAATTATGGGATTGCGACACAAAAGTTTGCCAATCGAAGGTGTGCAATTCCATCCAGAATCTGTTTTAACCGAAGGTGGTCACCGCATGTTGGCTGAATGGCTAACAGAATGTGGCGACAAGAATGCAATCGCAAAATCTGCTGGACTTGCTCCAGTTGTAGGAAAGAAATAACGCCTAAGCGTTTGGATCTCCCGCACCTGGATCTGGATCACCTGGAAGTTTTGCAACAGTGATTGTGACAGTTGATTCAAAATCTGCTGTTTCACTGGCAGCAGGTGATTGAGAAATTACAGTTCCAGCTGCAACTTCGTCACTTTCTTGATAAACCGTTTCTACTATAAAGCCTTCATTTGCAAGAGTGATGCGAGCGGCACTTGCGTCTTGACCAACAACATTAGGAACTTGAACACTTCCACTTGAAACCACAATGGCTACTTGTGAACCTTTATCGACCAATGTTCCAGCAACTGGATCACTTCTGAGTACTGTGTTTGGTGGCAAATCACTTGCTTCACGTGTAACGGCACCAAGTGTTAGTTGGGCATTTAGTAATGCTTGCCGGGCATCATCAATAGAAGCAAAGTTCACAAGATTTGGCACCTCTACTTGACCTTTGCCTTGACTGATGATTACGTTGATTGCGGTTCCACGGTCAACACTGGTGTCTTTTCCAGGGTTTTGACTAATAATCGTGTCTTCAGGGCGGTCAACTGCTTCTTGATATGTGACCTCACCAATTACCAAACCATCGTTGTTTAGTTCAGTCGTGGCTTGCTCAATAGTTAAACCGATTAGGTCCGGTACTGCGATTTGGTCCACAGGTGTTGGTGAAATCCATTTTGAAATCAAAACTAGTGCGCCAATAACAACGGCGACTACTGCGATACCTGCTCCAACAATCATTGGAATGTTTTGTTCAGGTTTGTTTGGACGGGATACTGATTTCTTTGTAGCCACTTTTGGGATCCGTTTCGTTTCGTCGTCAGCCGCAATTGGTTGGGTGTCACTTATCGTAGAGCCTTGGGCATATCGCGGAGTAGCTCGTTGGAGCAAGAGTTCAAGGTCAGCTCGCATTTCTGCAGCGGTGTGGTACCGGTCATCCGGGTTCTTCATCAATGACTTCATAACCACTGCATCGAAAAGTGCAGGTACTGAATCATTTACAACTGAAGGTGCAACTGGATTTTCAGAAACATGTTGGTAGGCAATTGCAACAGCAGAATCACCACTAAATGGCGGCTTGCCGGTTAGCAATTCGTATAACAAGCAGCCAGCAGAATAGATATCTGATCGTGCATCAACAGCATCGCCTTTGGCTTGTTCTGGACTTAAGTAATGCGCAGTTCCCATCACAGCGTTTGAATGAGTCATGGTTGCTGACGCATCGGCAATTGCACGAGCAATTCCGAAATCCATAACCTTCACATCGCCGTGAGTAGTAATCATGATGTTTGCAGGTTTGATGTCACGGTGAACAATTCCGTGTCGATGGCTGTAATCAAGTGCAGAAAGTACGCCAATCAAAATATCTAGGGCACGGTCTGGCGAAATTTTGCGTCCAGCCGAAATGATATGGCGAAGTGTGTGTCCTTCTACTTTCTCCATAACAATCCATGGAACCATCAACGAAGGATGTGCCTGATCCAAAAGATCTTCGCCGGTGTCATAAACACTGACAATGTTTGGGTGATTCAAACTTGCAGCCGCTTGAGCTTCTCGTCGAAATCGATTTAGAAATGAAGGGTCACGTGCCAAATCAGAGCGGAGTACTTTTACCGCAACTTCACGCCCAAGGCGTAAATCAGTAGCGGTATGAACTTGAGCCATTCCCCCATGCCCAATGATTTCGCCAAGTCGGTATCGACCTTGGCAAACCTGGCCAGCATCGCTCATTTGTAACTCCTCATATGTAGGTGAAGCCTAAACCTTGGCTCAATTTCTTGCCTTTTACTCATAAGAAAGCCTGCTTAATAATTTTGGCAACGATTGGTCCAGCAATTTTGTTGCCACTAACTTCAGCTGCACCGCCACCGTTTTCAACCACAACTGCTATCGAAAGTGACCTGCCATTTTTTGTTGCATTTGCAACCATCCAAGCATGGGCTGATTTTTCGGTTCCAGAATCTGCAGTTCCAGTTTTTGCACCAACTTCTACACCAGGTATTCGAACAGTGTATGCAGTTCCAGCATTTACTACCGTTTTCATCATTGATTTAAGCAACTTTGCCACTGAAGTGCTGATCGCCTGATTTCGAATTGTTTTTGGAGTTTGTTCTAGAACTCCAAGATCGCTTGTTAATACTTTGTCTACCAAATGAGGTTGCATCAATTTTCCATCATTTGCAATCGCTGAAACAACCATTGCCATTTGCAATGCTGTTGCACGAACATCGAATTGACCGATGGAAGAAAGTGCAGTTTGTGCATCATCTAGATTTGATGGAAATACACTTGTTGAAGAATTCATTGGGATTGCAATTGATGTATTGAAGCCGAATTTTTCCGCTTGCGCACGAATAGCATCTGCACCAAGCTGCATTCCTAGCCATGCAAAAGTTGTATTGCAAGAGACTGCCAATGCTTGGCGCAAAGTTATTTTGCCTGAACTCGTGCATGGCCCATGCTGCCAATTGTGCATTCGGCTATTTGAAAGTGGAAGTTTCAAACTTGCAGGGGCCGGCAACAAACTTTCTTCAGTGAATTTTCCACTTTCTAAAGCCGCCGCGGCAACTACCAATTTGAATGTAGAACCAGGAGGCAATGAAGTTGTTAGAGGGCGGTTGTCCATTGGCTTGTTTGCATCGGCCAACATCTGCTCGTATGCATTTCGAATTTTGTCAGGCGAATTGCTTGATAAATCATTTGGATTAAATGATGGCGAAGAGACAAGAGCCAGAATCTCGCCAGTTTTTGGGTCAATTACAACTGCTGCTCCTGTCCGCCCATTTAATGCGGAATATGCTGCGGTTTGCAACGCTGGATCAATGGTGAGCTGAACTACACCGCCTCGTTGTTCTTTACCTGCGAGCAGTTGCTGTAAACGATCGACGGCTAGGCGATCATCGTTTCCACTCAAAATAGCAGAATAGAGGCGCTCAATTCCGGTTGCTCCATAAACGAGAGAATAAAATCCTGTTGCAGGTGCGAACGCCTCGCCTTGCGGATAGTTACGTTCATAACGAAGAGTTCCACCAGTTTTTAGCGATTGCGCAACGACCAAATTCCCAGCCAGAATTGTTCCGCGTTGCCGCCCGTATTCCTCCAGTAGCAAACGCGTATTGTCTTGTCTCAAACGCAGCGAATCGGCATTGAAAATTTGGGTGTAACCAACATTTAAAAGTAGTGCCAATAGTCCAAAAGTCATCAAACCTGAGATACGTCGAATCTGGTGGTTCATAATTGACGTCCAGAGGGTGCGCTCAACAAAGTAGAAGTGTGCGATATGCGTAGGACTATTGCAATCATGATCCAGTTAGCAATCAATGCAGAACCACCTGCTGCCAAAAATGGGGTCGTCAAACCTGTAAGTGGAATCAACCTAGTTACGCCACCGAACACGACGAAAAGTTGCAAACCAAAAACAATTGCCAAGCCAGCGGATAACAATTGACCGAAATCATCTTTGGTCATCAAACTTGTTCTTAATGTTCGCTGCACTATGAATGCATAGAGAAAAGTAATTGCGATCAGCCCGACATAACCAAGTTCTTCGCCAAAAGCGCTCAAAATGAAATCGCTCTTTGCGTAGGGAACCAGCCAGGAGTAACCCTGACCAAGTCCGCGCCCAAACAGTCCACCGCTTGCAAAACCATACAAACCTTGAACAAGTTGGTAACTTTCATTTAAAGCATAAGGAAATGGATCTAACCAAACCATGGTGCGAAGTTTCACGTGACTAAATAGTTCATACGCAATAAATGCGCCAGACAAGAACAAGAATGCGCCAAGAGCAAGCCAAGTTCGTTGGGCAGTAGCGATGTAAAGCATGCCTACGAATAGACCAAAGAAAAGTAACGAGGTCCCGAGATCTCTTTGAGAAATCAAAACCAAGAGACTGATTGCCCATGCAGAAACTATTGGCCCTAAATCCTTGCGTCTAGGAAAACCAATCCCAGCCCATTTTTCACGAATACTGGCGATGGAGTTTCGATTTCGAGCTAGATAGCCTGCGAAGAAGATTGGCAGAACTATTTTTGCCATTTCAGCTGGTTGGAACGAAAGGGAACCAATTCGAATCCAAAGCCTTGCACCGTTAATGCTTGCACCTAGGACTGGAAGCATTGGTAAAAGTAATAAGACCAGACCAGCAACCATTGCTGTGAATGTGTATCGCTGCAAACGTCGATGATCTTTCACAACTACTAAAGTCGCTATTAATAAAGCAATTCCAATCCCAAACCAAATTAATTGCGAGCCGGCCTCAGCAGAGTAGGTGCTTTGACTTGCGGATGCACGTACCTCATCTGCAATATCTAGCCGGTGGATCATCACAATGCCCAATAAATTCAGCAGAACTGCGAGTGGATAAAGGAATTGATCTGCCAGAGGAGCGAAAATGCGAATCGCTATATGTCCCGCCGTAACAACTGTAATCACTACATAAATCTGGGTGACATCTATTGGGTGCCTATATGAAGTTGCATTTTCAACCATAAAGAGTGCGAGCCAAGAAATAGACAAGACGCCAAGTAGTAGCAAGAATTCAATATTGCGTTTTCGTGCAGTAAAAGCTTTCATCACTGCACCTACGGATTACAGCCGGCTACGGCACTTTCACAAATTGTTGAGCGAGACCACATTTCTTGAATGAGCGACAACCCTGCAGTTACATCTTTTACGGAGACTCCGTGCTCTATTGCTGTTAAATCGTTGCTGGTCAAAGCTTTTACAGGTAGTTCGCTTTGTAACCTTAAACGATTAAAGGAGATTGGTCCAATTTGCTGGTTTATGCCTTGAAAAACTGAAACTTGACCATTTTGAGAAGCAACATACCATTGCGAATTCAACCAAGAATCAGCTAAGAAGAAGGTTGCAACTAGTGCAAGGATTGCAGCCACAATTTTCGCAAAAAACCATTTCCTTTTTGGTTTGTCTTCAGAGATCATGTTTTGATTTACTTCAAAAGCACCAACCACAATCGGTGACATGCCGACATTTAGTTGGGCGTCTTCGTTGATGATTTCACATGCTGCGACCGTGACATTGTCTGGAGCTCCCGCTGCAAGTGCAAATTCAATCAATTGAGATACCGCAGTTGTTAGGTCAGGTTTTGAAAGTTGTTCTGCAATTACTCTATCTGAAACTACGCCAGTTAATCCATCGCTGCAAAGTAGAAATCGGTCCTTAACCTCAAATTCGAGAAGATCAATATCCATTGCAACATCATGAATTCCATCAATTGCGCGAATTAAAAGATTTCGTCGCGGATGGTGGGCTGCTTCTGCCGCAGTTATTTCACCGCTATCAACTAGAGACTGAACATAAGTGTGGTCAATTGATATTTGTGTCAGTTCACCGTTGCGCAGACGATAGATGCGACTATCGCCAATATGGCCAACCCCGATTTTGTCATCCAAAACTGCGATTGCAGAGAGCGTGGTGCCCATGCCTCGCTTTTCGTGGTCTGCCGCGACCAAATCACCAATTGCCGCGTGAGCCAAATTTGTTGCAGCCACCATCCAATTTTGGAAGTCTTGCGAAGCGCTAGGTAGCGAATTTAAATGGTCTTGATATGTCTTGATTACTGTGGAACTTGCAACCTCGCCGGCAGCGTGACCACCCATTCCATCTGCAACCGCAAGTAATTTATTTGAAGCGATTCCGCAGTCTTCATTTGATTTTCTGATAACGCCAACATTGCTTTGTATGACAAATCTGAATCCATAACTCATTTTTCAAACCGCAATTCAGTGTTTCCGATTTTCAAAACTAGGCCACGCTTAAGTTTTACTGGTCCAGATATTCGTTTTCGGTCTTGCCAGCTACCATTAGTAGATCCAAGATCTTCATAAATCCAGTTTCCGTTTTCAATTCGAATCTGTGCATGTTTTCCAGATGCGTAATCATCATCGATGTGGACTGCAACGTCACTTGATCTACCAAAAGTCATTCCCTCGCGAAGGTCGTACTCCTTTTCAAATTCTTCAGACACGACAATCACGCGATTTACTTTGGCGCTACTTTTTGTTTTGGTTAAGTCGTTTGGGCTTATTGCAGATTTTGTGGTGAACTTTGAATCAACCCGATTTAAGTCGCTTCGCATTAAACGTAATATTACAAAAATAAAAATCCATAAAAGCGCTAAAAAACCCATTCTCAAAAGGGTTAGCGCTAATTCAGACATTTCTAACGCATCCGAAATTGAATTACTGTTGAACCGATTGTGATGTCAACATCTTCTTTTAATTCTTGTTCTGTAATTCTGTTGCCATAAATCCAAGTGCCATTGGTTGAGCCAAGATCTCTAATCAATGGAGTTGAAAGTAAGTCGATCTCACAGTGTTTACGAGAAACTCCACTATCTTCCACTTGGATATCGGCCGCTTCGCTTCTTCCAAGAATTGTTTTGGTGCGAGTGAGTGGATGTACAAATCCGTTGATAACAACAGTTGGACCTTTTCGGCTACTGCGCTGATCGCTAGTTGAGATTGGTGCACCTTCATCATCAATCGCAGTCGATGTAACTCGAAAAACACCAGTGGTTAAATCTTCATCAAGTGACAATTCAATCTTTATTTGTCCAAGAGTGGTGTATCGCTGGGTAACAATGTGTTCGCGAATAACAGCAGCAATTTCAGCTTTAAGTGGATTTTCGTATGTAAGCAGTCGGTCGAGGTCTGCTTGGCAGAGTTCAACGAGGAATTTGTTTGGCACTACTGTTCGGCCTGCTCCAACAATGACGGCTTTTTCATCGACTTCAGCTTGTATTGCTGCTGCGATTTCGACAGGCTGAACCTCAGACTCAAATGCCTTGGCGAATGCACCGCCCACCACACGGTTGATTCGGTCTTCGAATCGATCCAGAATTCCCACAAAATCCCCTCTATAGGTAGGGCTCATCGTAATGTGAGTGCCCAAGATGCGCGTGGAGATTTATGTGCAACTATTGCCTAGTTATGTCGCAAATCTCAGAGATTTCCACCGATGTTTTGGTGGTTGGTGCAGGTCCAGCAGGTTCTTCAACAGCAGCTTGGTGTGCACGCCACGGAATCGATGTTTTGCTTGCCGATGCGCAAGTATTTCCAAGAGATAAAGCTTGTGGCGATGGTTTAACTCCCCGGGCCATCAAGGAATTGAACCATTTGGGATTGAGCAGTTGGCTTGAAGGCCGAGCACGCAACATCGGACTTTGTGCAAATGGTTTTGGAAAAACTTTGCACTTGCCATGGCCAGGTGGAAGTCTGCCAAATTATGGAAGTGCAGCACCGCGTTTAGTTTTAGATTCGGTAATTCGTGAAACTGCTATCGCAAGCGGTGCAAACACATTAGAAGGTGCACGTGCATTTGATGTTGAATTTGAGAACGGAAAAATAGCTGTAGTTCACTTTAAAAAAGATGGCGCAGATTTACTAGTAAAGGCAAAACGTGTGGTGGTTGCAGATGGTGCAAAATCACAACTCGGTCGCGTTCTCGATAGAAAATGGCACAAGGACACTGTTTATGGTGTTGCCGCTCGTGGATATGTTGCAAGTGAACGCAGCAATGATCCATGGATTACTTCACATTTGGAATTGCGCGGAACCGAAAATCAAATTCTCTCTGGTTACGGCTGGATATTTCCGCTTGCAGATGGAAATGTAAACATTGGTGTAGGAACGCTTGCAACAAACAAGCGTCCTGCCGATATAAATTTGCGTCAGCTTATGGATTTCTATACCGACTCTCAACGTGACGAGTGGAAACTATCTGGCGATATTCAAAAACCTTGGTCCGCGCTTTTACCTATGGGTGGTGCAGTAAGCAATGTTTCTGGGGTGAACTGGATTTTTGTTGGCGATGCTGCAGGATGTGTAAATCCACTAAACGGTGAAGGTATTGATTATGGCCTTGAAACTGGTCGGCTAGCTGCTGATTATTTGGCGAGCAATCCAGTGAATATGACATCTGCATGGCCAGAAATTCTGCGACAAAACTATGGACTTGCATTTTCTGCAGCAAGAAGAATTGCAGGGATTTTGACTTCTGCAGAGTTTCTAAAAGTTGCTGGACCAATTGGAATGCGTTCAACCTGGCTGATGGAAATTGCATTACGAATTATGGGTAATTTAGTTACTGAACAAGATCAAGACGCACTTGCGAAACTTTGGCGAACCCTTGGAATGCTTTCAGTAACGCTAGATCACAGAAAACCTTTCAGTTAATTCTTCTTTCTTGTTACTTTTCGTGAAATTGATTGCGAAGTTAAATACGCAATCACTAAAAGTGTTCCGACAACCAAAACCACAGACGTATAAGACTCTTGCAAGAAAGAGTTGCCGGCAAACATGAAAATTACGCCCATTGTTCCAAGTACAAGTAGCGCAGCAGCAGACTGACGTTTACCAACTAAATCAGGGTGACGCCAATGATCGGGCAGATGTAAAGCCCAAAGTGCCGCCACGATTGTGGTGCAGATACCAAGTGCAAGTCCGGCGAACAAATCGCTCATCCAATGAAAATTCAAAGCCCAAGAACTAACGAATACTGCAGAGATTGGAATCAATGTGAACACAGCGATATATGGCGCGAGCGGCCGCCATCTTGGACGAGCTGAAAAAGCAGCTAACACGAGCAAAGTGCAGACTGCGCCAACATTTGCGCCATGACCTGAAGGGAATGCACCCAACTTATCTGCGTCCCATATTGGCAAGGTGCGAATTTCTGGTCCAAGTTCATTTCGTGGAAATGCACGTAAGGTCAGAATTTTGAACATTCCAGTTACGGCATTTGTGAATATAAGTGCCGAAACAGTTGTAATTAATGGAAGCAGATCTTTTCGACGAAATGTAAAAAGCAATCCAATTGCAATTGCAAATGGATAAACAATTCTTCTTTGCCCTGGGATTTCAATTGCGCGGAAGAAATCTCTCAAACCAAGTTTGCTGACGTGCAATTGTGAGACTAGAGACGTATCTAAAGAATTAATCAATCCAGTCAAGACAAGTAGAAGTAGAACAGAAAAAGCAAGGCCAGCATAAAAAGCTGGTCGTGCAAGCAATCGTCGCTCATCTTCGGATAACCGCAGGATCTTTTTCCGAGCCACCATGCACCTTCTGTAGATAGCGAACTTTAGGGCTAGATTGAGCAAGTGACATTCTGCACCCGCTCAGCAGGCCTATTGGTAGTTCTGACCTTGTTCTCACAATCGCTACCTATCGCACCCGCTACTGCGGTTGATAAAGTAATTGACGTGTGCTCAAACAAGTCCACGGCGAAAACCCGTGTAATTACAAAAGGTGCATGCAAATACACCGAGTGGTCATTAGGGCCTGCAAAAATTAAACCTGGCAAACACCATCCAGCTGGCATGCGCTCGCGAATGGCAAATCGCTGGTTCGCAGTTCGAGTTGCTGCAGCAAAAGCTGGATACACACTAATTATGACCAGCGGATTTAGACGGCTAGTTGATCAGCAATATCTTTATAAGCAGGCAATAGTGAAATACGGATCAGCATATGAAGCAGCAAAATCTGTGTTGCCACCCAAGTTTTCAATGCACCCTTGGGGACTAGCAATTGACATCAATCGAAATAAGGGATTGAAGTCTGCAGCGAAATGGGTTGAACTAAATGGTTGGAAGTGGGGACTTTGCCGTCGTTACGACAACGAATTTTGGCATTTTGAACCATTAGTTGGGCCTGGAAAAAAGTGCCCGCCACGCGAGCCAAACGCTTTAAGTGCAATTCCTGATGGATACTGGGACAAGTAAGGAGTCAAAATGCCAAAGACAACTTTAAAGAAATCATGGAAATGGTTAGGCATTGCTGCAGTGTGCGGGCTTGCAACCTTTGGGCTTTCGGAAGGTGTATTCGAATTATTTGGATATGACGACGACAAACCAGCGAATACACCACTTTGGGTGAAACTCATTATTGGAATTCCAGGTATTTTGATTTTGCTAACCCCAACTTTTATTGCAGTAGAACATGCGTGGAATGCGCGAAAACACAAGGTCAAAGGCGCAATATTTCCTTTAGTTATTGGAATCGGTATTTTTGTTTGGGCAATCACAATTGTTGTCGGAGCGGTTTTCAATATTTCTTAAGAGCTAAATAAAAAAGGCTGGTGGATTTCTCCACCAGCCTTTTTGGTTTTTAGTTACTGTACGAAAACAGCAATTGTCTTGTTGTAAGCGCCGAATTCGCCAACGCCAACTGCAACTGCCTTAACGCGGCAAAGACCCTTCTTTAGGCCTTTTAGACGTGGCTTGCCATTTACCTTGACAACTGCGCAAGTCTTCTTGGTCTTTGAAGTCCAAGTAACTGCTGCACCTTTGTCTGTGCGACCATCAAGTTTGATTAGCTTGCCAACTTTTACAGCTGGGTTTGGAGAATCAACTGTTTGTGGAAATGCTGGTTCTTCGTAGAAAACGGTGTTTGAACCTTGGATGATCCACATTTCAGTATCGCCAGATGCATTGATTGATGCACCCTTATTACCGTTACCAGTGTCGGTACCTTCGTAGTCACGACCTGACCAGTCGTTGTAATCGCGAACAATAAATCCAAAACCTTCAACACTGTCATCTGAAATAGTGAAAGTTAAGGTCAATGCGAATTTTGCGGCTGTTTCATCGTATGAAGTGAAGTGGACGCCATCGGTTCCACCGCCACCACCACAAATGTCTGAGTTACCACAACCCCACATCCAAATGGTTCTGTCGTCAACGTTGTAAGCCCCATCAAAACGGTGGTAGTGAATTGTTATGACGCGATCAGATGCGTGTGCTGGTGCACTCACAACTGCGAGTCCTGCAAATGCTAGCAATGCAGAGATCAACACAGAAAGTGTCTTCTTCATTAATTTCCCTTCAATTAAGCGTGATACGCGCGTGATCACGCCAGTTAGAAATTTGTGGGCGTTCGACC
>JAHEEQ010000283.1 GCA_024640585.1 Micrococcales bacterium | reverse complement strand
GTGCGGTATCTACAAAAACCTTCGGGGCTTGAGTGTGAGCCTGCCAAAAACTCTTTGCATTCAATTGGTAGTTGAAGTTGTCAACTTTTTCAACAATTCGATATTCGGCATCATCAGTGGCAGCGATTTTGATGACTTCTCCACTAGAACTTACAACCACGCGGATTTCAGTATTTGCTGCCCATGGAACATTGGTAAACCCGTCGCCAGTAATTTCAGCTCGAGCAACTTTGCAAGTATTAATGGACACAACCTCATTAGAGCCATGCTTCCTAAACCCAATTCGGCCACGCGAATCTGTCACGTATTCAACTCGAGTGCGGTAACCCAATCCGGTTTTGTCACCAGGAAGTGCTTTGACTGAAATCGTTTGCAAAACCTTGCTATCGGGATTTAGTTTGCCAAGTCTGACCAGCTGCTCTTTGAGGATTTCTGTTTTTAAAACTTGCTGATACGCAAAATCAACATGCAGCCAATCGCAGCCCCCACATGAACCAGCGTATTCGCAGGCGGGAGTGTCACGATGTTCACTTTTTTTGAGGATCTCAACTGCATCTGCAAAAACAAATTTGTTTCGCTTACCCAAGGATGTGATTCTTACGATGACTTTTTCGCCTGGCAATGTATGTCGAACAAAACAAACAACATCGCCAATTCGCCCAACACAATGACCGCCGTGCGCAACACGTTGAATTTCTACTTCGTGCTGAGACCCAATTGTTAGATCCACTATTTACCAAATTCTTTTTGAATGGCTTGTTCAGCTGAACTTTCAGTTGGTTGCCCACGTCGCACAGCCCCCGCTGCTTGGTGCTCGATTTGCTCTTTCTTCTGCTCGCCAGACTGCAACACATACGGCACGCTTGCAATTATCACCCCTGGCATGAAATGCAGTCTTGCTTTAAGGCGAAGAGCGCTTTGATTATGCAGAATCCTTTCCCAATACGTGCCAACTACATATTCAGGGACGTAGACAATGACAATGTCGTTATCTCCTCTATTTATGCTTTCAATATGCTCGAGAATTGGACGAGTGATTTCTCGAAACGGTGAATCGAGCGCGCGCAGTGGAATCGGAATTTCGCGTTTTTCCCACTCTGCAAACAATTCTTCAGTAGCCGATTGATCGACATTCACCGTCACTGCTTCCAAGAATGCAGGGCGGGACGCTCTTGCGAATGCAACAGCTTGCCAAGTTGCTTTATGCACCTTTGAGACAGTCACAATTGCATGAACCCGACTCGGTAAAGTTGATTTTGCGTCATCTGGAAGTTGCAATTCAAGAGCAACTTTGTCGTAATGCCTGCGGATTGAAATCATTAGCAAATAAAGCGTTGGCATCATCACGCAAACGATCCAGGCACCGTGTGTGAATTTAGTCAGCAAGACAATTATTAAAACAGAGCCAGTAAGGACGAAACCAATTCCATTGACGATTCGACTTGTGAACATTGATTTGCGGACATTTGGATCTTCTTCGGTTCTCAAGAATCTTGTCCAGTGTCGAATCATTCCCAATTGGCTTAAAGTGAAACTTACAAAAACGCCAAGGATGTAAAGCTGAATCAATGCGCCAACTTTGGCTTGGTATATGGCTACTAAAAGAATTGCTAATGTCGCTAATGTGATGATGCCGTTGCTGAAGGCAAGGCGATCTCCACGAGTATGCAATTGACGAGGCATAAATCCATCGCGAGCCAAAATGGAACCCAAAACCGGAAAACCATTAAATGCTGTGTTGGCTGCAAGGGCCAAAATCAAGGCAGTTGTTGCGGTAATTAGATAAAAACCAATTGGAAAGTGTTCAAAAACCGTGGCACCAATTTGTGCAATTACGGTTTTTTGGTGCTGACCTGTCGGCAGTCCAATCAGCGATTCATCATGTTCGGTAACTTTCACTTGTGTTTGAACCGCTAACCAGGTAATTCCACTGAACATCGCCATTGCAATCGCACCCAGCAATAGCAAAGTCGTAGCCGCATTTTTGGATTTTGGCTTTTTAAAAGCAGGAACACCGTTGCTAATAGCTTCAATACCTGTCAAAGCTGTAGTTCCTGAAGAAAATGATCTGGCTAATAAGAAAACAAGCGCTGCGCCTGAAAAAGTATCTTCAACTCTTACGGTCCATTCGGCACTTTCAGCCAACATCACATCGCCGTGAGCAAAGCGCCAAAGCGCAACTCCTAGCATCAAGAAAACACTAAACATAAATAAATATGTCGGCACTGCAAAGGCGACACCGGATTCTCGAACTCCTCGCAAATTCATTGCAGTGATAACGATGATTAAAGTGATAGCCAATCCGGTTGCATGATCTGCGACGCTAGGCACTGCAGAAGCTATGTTTGCCACCGCCGAAGAAATGGACACGGCAACCGTGAGGACATAATCAATCAGTAAGGCGCTCGCAACAAAAACGCCAGCACGCTGACCTAGATTGGTCGCAACTACTTCGTAGTCGCCACCTCCTGATGGATATGCATGCACGTTTTGCCTATATGAAGCCACGACCACGAAGTAGATAAGCACTACTGCTGCAGCAATAAATGGTGAGAAGTGCATATAGGTGAGGCCACCAAGTGCCAAAACTTTGAGAATCTCCTCTGTTGCATATGCATTTGAAGAAAGTGCGTCAGATGCGAAAACAGGAAGAGCAAGACGTTTAGGTAGAAGCGTGTCGCCAAGCTGTTCGCTTCTCATTGCTCGTCCGAGCAGGATGCGTTTGAGCGATTGCATCAATTTCACGCGGTCATCGTAGGCCTTTACCACTTAATAATCGGTAGCTGCTCGGCAAGGACTACTCTTCCCCTGTATATCTAGGAGGATTTGTGCACATCGTCATTATGGGATGCGGCCGCGTAGGTAGCGCTCTTGCACAACGACTTGACGAGGCTGGTCATCAAGTAAGCATTATCGATCAGGATGAAACTTCATTCAAAAAACTTCCCCAAACTTTCTCAGGGCGAACAGTTGTCGGAGTTGGTTTTGATCGGGATAGATTAGAAGAGGCAGGCATTCGTGATGCTGATGCATTCGCCGCCGTTTCTAGTGGCGACAACTCAAACATCATTAGCGCTCGCGTAGCCCGCGAAACTTTCCATGTCAAAAATGTAGTTGCACGAATTTATGATCCACGTCGCGCCGAAATTTATGCACGACTTGGAATTGAAACTGTAGCTTCTGTTGCTTGGACAACGGAGCAAATTATGCGAAGGCTCATTCCAATCGCGGCCGAGGAATATCGCGACTCGACTGGTTCACTTGCATTGGCGGAATTGCCTTTGCATAGCGAATGGATTGGCCATCGGGTTGCGCGTCTAGGTCTTGATTCTGGTGCTCGCATTGGATACATATTGCGTTTTGGTGAAGCAATTTTGCCAAGTAAAGATTTGGTATTACAAGAAAATGACATCGTGCATGCCATTTTTCATTTGAAAGAAGAAAACTTCGTTAAGTCCGTTTTCAATAATCCACCGAAAGCCGAGTGATTTAAATGCGTGTTGCAATTGCCGGAGCTGGAAAAGTCGGTCGTTC
>JAHEEQ010000263.1 GCA_024640585.1 Micrococcales bacterium | reverse complement strand
CCTACCATGGCAGTACCAAAGCGCAAATCTTCACGCTCTAACACTCGCGCTCGTCGTTCACAGTGGAAAACATCTGCTGCAACACTTGTAACTTGCGATCGTTGTCGCGCACCTAAGTTGCCACACCGCGCATGCGGAAATTGTGGAACTTACGATAAGCGTCAAGTTCTAGACGTTTAATCTCTAAAGTTTCAGCGCACCCGTGCCTTCAATCGAACGCGGGTGCGCTGATGTTTTATTGACTAAAGTTTGATTATGACTGCAAATCATGTAGATGTAGTACGAGAAGCGGTTTCCAAAGTTATGGACCTACCGCTTGATGTTCTAGTTGGCTCAACGCCCTTTGAAGACTTAAACGTGGATTCCATAGCTCGAATAGTCATCGTAGATGTAATTTTGGAACGCCAACCAACTTGGACAATTCCTGCGCACTCTATTAAGTATTCAAAAACCATTTCTGAATTTGCAGAGGGAATAGTTTTGGGGGATTTAAATGGCTGATATGTCAGAACTTCGCGCCCGACTGGGTTTTGACGTCGGAGATGATTTATTAACCCTAGCAATGACCCACCGTTCTTTTTCATACGAAAACGGCAATATCCCTACGAATGAGCGACTCGAGTTTCTCGGTGATGCTGTGCTGGGTTTGATTGTGACGGATACGCTGTACAAGTTGCATCCAGATGTTGCAGAAGGTCAATTGGCAAAATTGCGAGCAGCGGTTGTAAATGCACGTGCTCTCGCTGAGGTGGCGCGCACAGTTGGACTTGGCGAATTCCTACTTCTTGGGCGTGGAGAGGAAACTACTGACGGAAGGTCAAAGCCTTCGATTTTGGCAGACACTTGTGAAGCGGTGATCGGAGCTGTTTATTTAAGTGGTGGATCAGAGTGGGCAAGCGCACTTGTGCACCAATGGTTAGATCCACTAATCGCAAACGCTGCCACCTTAGGTGCCGGTCTAGATTGGAAAACTAGTTTGCAAGAACTCACAAGTGAATTTGAGCTTGGGGCTCCGCTATATGTAGTTGACGAAACTGGTCCAGATCACGCAAAACAATTCAGCGCTCAGGTGAAAATTGGTGACCATTTATATGGAAATGGTCATGGCCGAAGCAAGAAAGAAGCAGAACAGCAAGCTGCAGCAACTGCTTTCCACATTTTGTCTGAACAAAATAAAAATGCCTGAGCTTCCAGAGGTTGAAACTGTTCGAAGTGGTTTGGCGGCCAAAATAATTGGTGCAACTATTCGCGATGTTAAAGTCTTAGAGAATCGTTCAATTCGTCAGCATGACAAAGGCAAAAAAGATTTTATTTCACAGCTTCGTGACAACAAAATAATCGCGGCAAACCGCCGTGGAAAATTTATGTGGTTGCAACTCGAAAACCAGACTCGCGACGATGCACTAGTGATGCATCTTGGGATGAGCGGGCAAGTGCTCATCCACAAAACACCTGAACTTGAAAAGCATGCACGCATCGTTTTTGACTTGCAGGCAAAGCGCAATCAAAAACTAATAATGCGATTTGTTGATCAACGAATGTTTGGCGGAATGTTTTTAGATTCTTTGGTTAAAACCGATGCTGGTGATTTCATTCCAAGCCGCGTCACCCATATTGCAAGAGATCTATTTGATCCATTTGTAGACGATGACAAAATCGTCGCAGATGTTTTACGCAGAAAAGCCGGTGTTAAGTCCTTGCTGCTAAATCAATCAATTGTTAGTGGAGTTGGAAACATCTACGCGGACGAAGCTCTCTGGCAAGTAAAACTGCATTACTTGACTCCTGGAGAAAAACTTAAAGAACCCCAGGTGCGCGAAACCTTGATGGCCTTGCGCCAAATCATGCAAAAGGCAATCTTGGCTGGGGGCACTTCTTTCGATGACCAATATGTGCGTGTAAACGGAGAGAGCGGCTGGTTTGAGGTGGAACTCAATGCCTATGGGCAAGAAGGTGAGCCTTGTGCCCGATGTGGCAGAGAAATCGTGCGCGAGGCATGGGCAAATCGCTCATCTCACCGTTGCCCCCGTTGCCAACCTGCTCGAAATCTCGGTGGGTAGGGTTTGCCCCTAATTTGGACCGAAAAGCCCGAGAGGAGCGTGAGCGGTGTACCTCAAAAGTTTGACCTTAAAAGGGTTTAAATCTTTTGCATCCTCAACGACCCTTGAGTTTGAACCAGGCATTACATGTGTGGTTGGGCCAAATGGTTCGGGTAAGTCAAATGTCGTGGACGCACTTGCCTGGGTAATGGGTGAGCAGGGAGCCAAATCTCTTCGCGGTGGCAAGATGGAAGATGTCATCTTTGCTGGCACCGTCGACAAAGCGCCACTCGGTCGCGCAGAAGTAATCCTCACAATTGATAACTCAGACGGCGCACTGCCAATCGACTACACCGAAGTCACAATCTCGCGCATCATGTTTCGAAATGGCGGCTCCGAATACGCAATCAATGGCGAACCCTGCCGACTACTAGATATCCAAGAACTGTTATCTGACTCAGGCATCGGTCGCGAGATGCACGTCATTGTTGGACAGGGTCAACTCGATTCCATTTTGCATGCGACTCCAGAAGATCGCCGCGGATTTATTGAAGAAGCCGCTGGCGTTTTGAAACACCGCAAACGCAAAGAAAAAGCTCTGCGCAAACTTGATGCAATGCAAAGCAACTTGTTGCGACTAAATGATTTGACCACCGAACTTCGCCGCCAATTGACACCACTTGGAAAGCAGGCAGAAGTTGCACGTCGCGCCCAAGTGATTCAGATTGATGTGCGTGATGCAAAATCTCGTTTGTATGCAGACGATCTTTTGCAATTGATGAATGCACTAGCCGCAGAAGTTGCAGACGAAACTGCCCTGCGTGAGCGACGCACCGAAGTTGAAAGTTCACTTTCAGATTTAAAGTCACGTGAAGCAGTTTTAGAAGCAGAAATTCGCGCAGACGCACCACTAATCACTAAAGCCCAAGAAAATTGGTTCAAACTCAGCGGCCTACGCGAACGTTTCCTCAGCACTTCAACTTTGGCTCAAGAGCGCATCCGCATGCTTTCTCCGGTTGAAGAAGAAGTAGTTGGTAGGGATCCTGAAGAACTCGACAACGAAGCTCGCACTGCACGAATAGAAGCTGACACGTTGACCGCCGAAGTCGAAGCTGGGCGAAAGATCCTGCTTGATTCAACCAAAACTCGCAGCGATTCAGAAGCCGCACTTGCAGAAGAGAATCGCCGCATACAGGAGATGCAAAAAGTTGCTGCAGACCGTCGAGATGGTTTGACACGTCTTGCGGGCCAAATTGATGCAATGAAACAACGCATTGAAACTCGCAAAAATGAAATCGAAAAACTTCGCGGACAAATTTCAGGTGCGAAAGAACGTGCCGAAAAAGCCCAAAGTGAATTCCATGCTCAAGAAGGAAAGATTGCAGGCCTTTCAGCTGGCGAAGAAAATTTGGATGCTGATTATGAAAAGGCTTACAAGGAGTTTCTTGATGCCGAAACAGCGCTTTCACATTTGCAACGTGAAGAAGCAACCGCAGAGCGAGATCGAGTAACACTT
>JAHEEQ010000259.1 GCA_024640585.1 Micrococcales bacterium | reverse complement strand
CGCGGATCATTCGGGTTTGGCGGGTCTTTTGTTCTTTCTCTAAATCTTTTATTGCTTTGCTTCCACCGGTTGCCATTCCGCGACCGGTTGCTCCTTTGCCGTAGGCCAGCGCGAGGTCATCGGTTTCTTTTTCATTTCTTAATTCGGCAGCTTCAGTTGCTTGTTGTGTTGCAAGATCAACCAGAGTTTGTGCTGCCGCAAAGGCTGAAGAGATTCCTTGAAGTGTTAGTGGCAACTTCATGATTGTGTTGCGGGTGTTGCGAACTGATTCGTTGTTAGCAAGGTATCGAGCGCGACCGATGTGGCCTTGTGAAACTCGCGCCGCGAAATCTGCCATATTGGGTGAAATGCCATCGCGGGTTTGCAGAACTTGGGCAACGGCTTGTGTTGATGGTGTAACTAGTTGCAAGTGACGGCAACGTGATCGAATTGTTGGGAGAACATCGTGCAGTGTTGGTGCGCAGAGCAGCCACACGGTTCTGTTGCCGGGTTCTTCGATTGCTTTAAGAAGTGCGTTTGCTGCTGATTCGGTAAGTCTGTCGGCATCTTCCATGACAACTACTCGCCAGCCTCCCATGGATGGTGCCCATGCAACGCGGGTAAGAAGTTCGCGAACTTCTTCTACTTTGATGGAAAGACCTTCGGTGCGAATGATTTCAACATCGGGGTGTGCACCATTTGCTGCGGATTTACATTCGTTGCATGTTCCGCATCCATTGTTGACGCAGACAAGTGCTTGGGCAAATGCGATTGCAGCAGATGATCGACCAGATCCTGGTGGACCTGTGAAGACCCATGCATGTGTCATCTCTTGGGTTTCTTCGCCTGTGCGGGTGGCAAGAACAGCCTTTTGTAGGGTTTCTACAACATGTTCCTGGCCTACTAGGTCGGCGTAGACGCCCTGCAAGGTAGGCATTGCTTACTTCTTTACAGGCTTTTTGGTCTTGGCTTTAACTGCGGTGCCAGATTTCTTAACAGCTTTAGTTGCGGTGGTGCTGGTTTTCTTTACCGCTTTGCCGGCTGCGCGGATTGGGCGGAGTAAAAGTTTGCCTTTGTCTTCGCGAGCGTTGCGCTTCAGGGTTGGGATTTGGCTAACGCGAGAAATGATAGCTGCGTGAATTTCATCGATGGATTGATTGCCGTCGACGATGTAGTAACGCTCTGGATCAAGGGATGCTAATTGCAAGAACTCCTGGCGAACGCGATCGTGGAAATCAATTGGTTGTGATTCAAGACGATCTTTGCTCTTGAGGCGACCAAGGCCAATTTCTGCGGGAAGATCGATAATGATTGTGAGCGTTGGGAAAAGAGATTCTGTTGCCCAACGAGAAATTCGTGCAACTTCGCCTGGTTCTAAAACGCGACCTGCGCCTTGGTAGGCAATTGATGAATCAAAGTAGCGATCACTGATGACAACATCGCCGCGACCAAGTGCTGGGCGGATGACTGAAAAGACATGGTGTGCGCGATCTGCGGCGTACAGCAGAGCTTCGGCGCGTGGTGAGATTTCACCGGTTGAATGTGAAAGCAGAATTTTGCGGATTTCAATTCCAAGATCACTGCCGCCTGGTTCGCGGGAGAGAACAACGGTTTCGCCTTCTTGTTCAAGCCATTGCTTGAGCAATTGTGACTGTGTTGATTTTCCGATTCCTTCGCCGCCTTCAAATGCGATGAAGATTCCTGCGGTTGGTGCGCCGGTGATGGAACCGAGTTCACCTTTCAATGCGTTAGAAATATCAGACCACAATGAAACATTTGGGCGGTCCTTCATTTGTTTGTATGAAGCAAGACCGATTAGCGATGCGATGATTCCGGCAAAGAGAATTGTTACTGCGGCGCCGTTGTAGCTGATTTGAGTGTTTTGGAATTTGAAGGTGTGCTGGCCAACTGCGGCGGCGATTAAAGGGGCGACGGCTAGAACGCCCACCAAAACCACGCGGATCAGGCTTTGCACGAAGGCGAAGGTGCGACCGCGGACATCGTCGGCGACCTCCATGCCAAGCATGGTGAAGCCGGTGACCCAGCAGATGCCGCTAAATGCGCCAAGGATGGTGGTGATGAAGACGGCGAGGACCAAGTTAGGGATTGCAGCAAGTGCAACGAGGAACAGGCCTGCTGTTGTTAGTGATGCGCCGAAAAGTCGGCGGCGAGAAAATTGTGAAAATACTTTAGGGCCGAATGCGATTCCCAGTGCAAGGCCAGTAAAGACTGCGCCGAAGAGAACGCCGTACGCGGCTTCTCCGCCGCCCAAGTCGCCTACGAATGTGCGCGCAAGACCGATGACTGCGCCGGCTGCGATAAATGCACCGACCATTCCGACAACAAGGCCGCGAATGATTTTGCTGGTGGAAACTGATTTCCAACCATCGAGAAGTGATTTCAGGATGCCGGTGTCTGCAGATTTCTTTTCAGATGAGCCCTTAGGGATTTCGCGCAATCCCCAGATTGTGAATGCGGCGAAGGCAAATGACAGTGCGTTTGCATACAGTGCAATATCGACGGCGGTTGTGTTGATTTCAAAGGCGGCGTTGATGGCGCTGGTGAAAAGAGAAAGGATGGTGAAGAGCAGCGCTGCGATTGGTGCGGTGCCATATGCAGCAAGCAGTGAAACTTGGTTTGCGTTTTCTAGCTTTTCGCGGGGGACAAGGTTAGGAACAGATGCATCTTTGGCTGGAGACCAGAACAAAGTTATGCATTCAACCAAGATCATTGCGGTGTAGAGCCAGAAATAATTGTTTGCGATTGGAATAGAGATGTAGAGCGCTGCGCGCAAGATGTCGCAGTTGACCATTAGTTTGCGGCGATCTAATTTGTCGGCGATTACTCCGGCAATTGGGCCTAAGAAAACTGCTGGTAGTAAACGAGCGATGAAAACACCTGCGATTGCAAAGTTAGCTTTTGCGTAATCTCCATCAGAAAGTTGTTGTGCCAGCGCGGTTGTTGCAAGAAGTCCGAGCCAGTCGCCAAGCGAGGAGAAGAGCATCGAGTTCCAGAGCTTGCGGAAGGGCTTGATCGCAAGGACGCTGCGGGTTACATCCTGCGCCGGGGCGGCAGGGGTAGGGAGCGTCTTTGGCATGGCGGCAGTCTATCGGTGGGGGCTGGCAGGCTCAGAAAGGGGTAAAACGGGCTGTTTTAGGCCTACTTCACACCGATCTGATTCATGCTGGTTTTGCCTGGTGCTGGAACGACTTGGACAACCAGATCAGGATCGCCGCTCTTGCTCTTCACATAATTCACCAGCGCTTCAACGCGTGCCTTCGCTGCGGCTGAATTAACTCTATTTGTTGTGATCTGAGAAATGGTAACTGTTTCGAATCCTTGAGTCTTTACAGTTGCAATCACCTTATTCAACATATTGATGTCATTTTGTGTGAGCTTTGCGCCTGTTGTTGTGCCAACTAACTTGGTGAGCACAACAGATTTATTTGCTTCGTAATCAGCATCAACTGCATCCGACTTAGTTGCATCTCCACCATTTGCAACAACTTGAACATCAGCATTTGGACCAAGAATCTTCTTAACATCACATGAGTCGGTTGCTGCTTTACATGCTGTCTTTCCAT
>JAHEEQ010000254.1:2343-3567 GCA_024640585.1 Micrococcales bacterium | reverse complement strand
TGGGTGGATGAACTTGGTCTGGATCGTTCCGAGTATGGGACCCATTCGATGCGAAGAACCAAAGCTACTCTGATCTATTGACGCACTAAAAACCTCCGAGCCGTGCAACTGCTTCTTGGCCACTCCAAGCTGGAATCGACCGTGAGGTACCTGGGTATCGAGGTCGACGACGCTCTTGAAATTTCCGAGCAGACAGAAATCTGAAGACGGTCATTGGAGGCGGCCTTTGTTACGACACAGTGTCGACCGCCTTCAATGGCAGCTATGTGGGGCCTTCAGAAGTGTTGCTTTCGGCCATGAACAGTCATTTGATTGATCAAAGCGAACTGGTACTTTGAGCTGAATGCAGACATTGGTTGGACTAGTGTCAATTTGAGTTTGACTTCAAAATTTCAAGAATTTCGATTTCTGTGTAAACGTTGCTGGAATTCTGATTTTCAATTTGCTTCCTTAGTTCGATGTCACCTGTAGCTTTAATTAGCAACTGGAGCTGACCGACTAAGACTTGAAATTGCTTGGCAGACAAATCAGGGTGAGCCGAAGGATCGACAATCAATCCATTTGGATGAGGCAAGGCCGCATTAGCTTGCGAAACCAATGCAAGTTGTGCTTCATTTTTAAGTTCTTCCAGTTCATCTTTTGAGAGATGCAATCTCTCGACTTCAGCGTTTATTGACTCTCTTTCTGCATGATTTAGGACTCCATCACTGAATGCAAGAACCAAGCGCTTCTTAAAGGCCTCTCGATCCATACGAAGTTGGTCTGTAAAAGCCGAGGCTAAAAGCCCTGCTGGGATAGCAAAAACGCCAACCCCAATTAGAGATACAACTACAGTCATGGCCCGCCCCAGAGGCGTGATCGGTGTGATGTCCCCATAACCAACTGAAGACAACGTCGTTACAGCCCAATAAATTGCTTGAGGAATGTTTTGAAAAATGTCTGGCTGAGCCTGATGCTCTAGCAGATATCCAAAACTTGCAGTAAAAATAATCAGCAAAGACAAGACAAATACGGATGCAAAAATGATTTGCCACTCCCTTATCAAAACTTTTGACAAAGTTTCAATAGCTGAGGTGTAACGAGTCAACTTGAGCATGCGCATCAAGCGGAACACCCTTAAAAAACGCAGATCGAAATGCTCGCTCAGCAATCGCTCAAGAATAAAAGGCAGGATAGCTAATAGATCTATGAGTGCTTGACCGCTTTTGATCTGATTCCATCTAG
>JAHEEQ010000254.1:0-2322 GCA_024640585.1 Micrococcales bacterium | reverse complement strand
CGGGCAACGTATTCAATGGAGAAAAGTGTGAATGCGATCATGTCGATGACATAGAACTCATTTTCAAAAATTTCTTGAATTGATGCCACTGATTCAAAAATCACACAAAAAATTGAGAGTGCAATCCAGAAGACAATGAAGTCATCAACGTAGCGATGCATACGACCTGAATGGCCAGTTGGCTCCAGCAGGGCAAAGATTTTGGCGCGAAGAGTGCGACCTTCATTCAACGTTTGGAACTCTTGCCATGCGGGAATTAAATCCCTTGAGAGCTTGAACATCCGAGCAAGTCGAACGACTCGTAGCAACCTCATCATTCCGACATTGACTTCGACAAAGTGAGCAACAAAAAACGGAGCGATAGCTAATAAATCGATTAATCCGTAGAAGCTAGAAACATAGCTCAACCTCGGATAACGTTTGTCAGCGAAGTTTGGGTTGTGATCAGCAGTTGCAATGCGTAGTAGGTACTCCACAGTAAAAATACCTACTGAAATAAAATCAAATACAAGAAACCACGATTCGTTGCCTACGTAAATTTTTTCGGTGTTCTCTAGTACTACAGCAAAAGCACTTGCAACGATGAGGATTGAAATCAGTCGATCGAAGATCTTTGCAACACCTTGGCTATTTGATTGATCAAACAGATAGCGATAAACAGACGAAGTCCATATGCTAATCTTGTAGATGTGTTCTGAGTTCTTCATTTGATTAAGCAAAAAAATATCAGCACCCTTTCGATGTTGACTTTTTAACTCCCACTTCAGTTTCAGACTCGCTAACTATGCCTGGCGTCTGAAATTGAAAAATAACAAACCTTGCTAGACAGAAAAATACAAAGTAGGCAAGCGCATCTGCACAAAGATTAGCTAGACCAAAAACTTCGCCAGAAAGTATTCGCACGGAGCCAATGCCCCACCCAATCAACAAGGCGCAAACCAAGTTGAATAATGAAAAATACTTGTACCTATTGGGATCAGGTGATAGTTGAATCTTTGTCTGGCAGGGTATGCATGTATCTACACTCCTTAAGAGCTTCACTCTCAAATTGTTTCCACAATTCGGACACTTATACGTCAACCATTTCATATGATTTCCTAATAAATGCACCCTCGGGGTATATTTCCACGAGGGCGAAACAGTTACAAGACGACTTGCGAGCCGAGTTCAACAACTCGGTTGGATGGAAGCTTGTAAAAGGATGTGGCGCTGTCTGAGTTGCGATACATGAAGATGAACAGCAACTCGCGCCAATAAGCCATGTCAGACTTAATTTTTGGAATCAATGTTTCGCGACCTAAGAAGTACGACGATTCCATCAGCCCAAAACTTACTCCATCAATCTTGCAGTGTTTAAGAGCCTCTGGGATGTTGATGTCATCTTTGAAGCCATAGTTGATATGAACTGACCAGAACGAGTCAGAAAACTGTTCAATATGGATTCGTTGATTATTTGGCACATAGGGCACGGTGTCTAAGCGCACGTTCAGAAACACTACATGCTTATGGATCACCTTGTAATGCTTCAAGCTATGCAACAGTGCTTGTGGAACATACGTCGTATCTGAGACCAAGAAAATTGCAGTGCCATCCACACGAGTTACACCACCGTGATCAATATTTTTCACAAAATCACGCAGCTCTAACGCATCGTCTGCTAAGCGCACGCTGACCAAATCTCGGCCACGTTTCCAAGTGCTGAAAACCGTGAACACAGCCAAACCAAAAATTAAGGGGAACCAACCACCATCAGCAATTTTGAATGTATTGGCACCGAAGAAACAACCATCAATGATGAGAAAAGGTAAGGCCCCCAGAATTGCGCGTAATGGATGCCAATTCCAAATACGTACTGCTACAGATATAGCCAAAATGTTAGTGATCAACATAGTGCCAGTTACAGCAATGCCGTAGGCTGCAGCCAAATTAGATGATGACTGGAAACCCAAAACCAAGATGATGATGGAAACCATCAAGAACCAGTTGATGGAGGGAACATAAATTTGACCAATCTCATCTTCTGATGTGTGAAGCACTTCCACACGCGGTGTGTAGCCCAAACTCATCGCTTGCTTGGTCATCGAGAATGCACCTGAAATCACAGCCTGTGAAGCAATGATGGTGGCCACAGTTGCCAAAGCCACTAAAGGCGTGAGTGCCCAATCAGGAGCTAGCAAATAAAAGGGGTTTTCGATGGCTGCAGGATTGCTCATTAGCAATGCTCCTTGACCGAAATAGTTCAGCACCAAGGTGGGCAGTACCAAGTAGATCCAACCAACTCGAATTGGCTTAATGCCAAAGTGCCCCATATCTGCATACAAG
>JAHEEQ010000248.1 GCA_024640585.1 Micrococcales bacterium | reverse complement strand
CCCACTTACTTAATAAGTTAGCGAGTACTCACTAACTGTGGCGAAAAAACAACAGATGGCTGGTTTTTCAGGAAAACGCCTATTCCGATTTTGAAAGTTGAATTAACCAGGTTTTTTGGCAGTCAAACTTTTTTGGAATTTCAAAAGCTGGAATTTTCAGAACCCCCCGCCATCAACAATCTGATTGTGTCGTTCAGTGCTGATAATTCATCCATCTTCTTAACGTTCCACATGCGCTTTTGACCGTGGATTCCGTTTTGGCTACCACGGTGGCAGTCTGGGCAAAGTGGCATTGATGTAAACCACTGGCCCTGTTCTATCTCATGGCATTCACTCGGACCCGCTTGGTCGCACACTATGCAGTTCATCTCCTTGATTTTCAGGATGTGTGCTTTCTCCGCTTGTGTCGGGGCTTTCTTGTTTTTGCTTTGCATTGAATATCCTTGTCCAGTTACCTGCGAATGTCTCTTCGTCAACATCAAATGGACGTGGAGTTGAACCTTTACCCATTGAATCTCTCCTCTTTTTTTATCTTATGCATGTAGTCTCTGATCTTTCTTTCAAAGCCTAAACCGTACTTCTGGTCACAAAGTGCCAATCTTTTGTCAATTGTTGCCTTGTTTTTAAGCACTTCCCACGTTGTCAGCAGCTCTCTGGCTTCTCCCATCAGTAGATCACCCAGTGATGGGCTTGGCTTTGGATTCCTGACTCTGAATACTGGCCTCGATTTTTTTAACTCTAGATTCAAGTTCTTTAACTTTCTCTTCTATGATTTTTAGTGGCTCTTTGTGATTAACCTCACGGTATGGGACAGTCAAACCTATTGGTTTACGTTCCATTTTTTAACCTTGCTGGCTTTATTGCACGAATAATCACATTTACCGTTTCTCCATCATCTGACACATGTACTGTCTCAAAGTCTGCTTTGTAAATGCTTCTGAAGTCTGACATTGGCGTCCTTCCAACTTGCTCATAGCTACTTTGATCAAGGAAAAAGAAATGCTCCTCTTGGATTATTCGTGTATGGCTTGGATCACCATACGCCCAAACAGAATTCCTATGAGGAAATGTTGCCATTAGGTGTCCGTTTGGCTTTAGAACACGCCAGAACTCGCTGAACTGCTTAAAAAACAGCTTGTAATCACCTTGGCTACCGAGATGTTCCAGCACCTCATATGCATGGATCTCGTCAAAAGTGTTGTTGTCCATTGATGCTGGTAATACATCTGGATGCAGCAAGTCCCAAACGATATCTGGCTTGTGGTCAGCGTTGTAGTCAAGCGTCACCAAGTTATCAAAGTGGTTTGTGCCGTCAATAGTCAGGCGCTTTTTGTGATTTGATCCACACCCAATCAATAATTCTTTTTTCATGTATTTTTTTCCTTTAGTTTGGCTTCTGCTTCTCTAATAGGTGTTACGTAATTGCCAAGCCCAAGACTCTCAATCTCCTCATCGGTCAGCCCTACCCACTCACGCTTGCCATAGTTCACCATGCCGCTTACAACCATTGCAAACACTGCGCCACCCACCATCAATAAAAAATCACTCATCCTCATCCTCCATTGTTTCGTTAATCAACTGATACTTCACTAGGTCTAAGCATCCAAGCACTGTACTCATGTAAAGCGACTCGTCATATTTGTGTACGACCTCAAGCAGTTCATCTACCAAACCGCCAGCTACTTTGCCTTGGTTAAGGTTCATGTGTTCTTCTCCTTGAGTTGTGACTGCGCCCACTCCACCCCATCACGCCATGCGCCAGCAGTCTGCATCGCATAGTTGGTGCGAAGCAAACCTTGGTCAATCTCATCATCCGTCAACGGCTTACGTGGTGCAGCCTCTTGGGGTTGTGGTGATTCGGTATAGTTTGGCAACTCAAGAACTTCGTTGATGCTCCGGGCTTGCAGCTTCTGAATAGACTTGCTCATGCCACGAAACAAGTTGTCTCGCACAATAAGCAGTTGCTCAGTAATCATGTGCAATCGTTCTTCGTCGCTCATTCTTTCTCTCCTGTGATTCCGTGGGCTGATTCAATGGCTCGAACAAAATCAAAAATTCCATCTGTAAAACTATGGCCTTGATCTAATAATGTTTTTCGAAAAGCTCTGCCGATTTCATCATTCGTCATCGGCTTGCGCTGTGGTGCTGGATGGAACTGTGAATAAAACACATGACGAACAACATCTGGCATCAGCACATACATCCCGACTACGTGAGCACCTTCGTTTGTTACATCAACACCAATTTCCACAGGAGTCCACGATGGCGGTTCTGCGTAAAGCAAACAGTTCAGGGGCCAGTCATCAACCAACCACTTTATGCGCCCTTCTTCATTCTTTGCGACTGGTGCAGGGTCTACCCTGTCAAGTGCTTTTTTAATTGCATCCATAACCCGTTCTGGTTCAGGCTCTGCGTCTGCAAATTTCAAACGGCTAATAAAATCAAAGGCTAATTTAAGTGCTTCTGTTTGATGATTCATGTCTTACTCCTTAATGCCGTGGGCGGCTTCTATCGCCTCGATTTCTGATTGCTTTTGCTAATTCGTTTCCAGCCTGATTGTGCTCAGTCCACATTGGGTCATACCATGTATTGCACAAATCAGCACACGCTTCACGTTCTTTTGCTATTAGCAAATCTGCAAAGTTTGAAAGTTCTTCGCTCAAATCTGCGTCTTCAAAACCATAAGGCGAAATAATGTACTGTTTTCGCCAAATTGCCGTAAATCCAGCCTTTTCAGCCATTTCAATGATTTCTTTATGGTTCATTGTTTTACCTTTAAAGATTCTTCTATTCTTTTTTTTGTCATGCCATCTAATGCCATGCCGCAACAATCACACCACCAAACATCAATTTTTTCAGGTGTTTGATCTTTGACAAAAGCCACCCAACCTTCAACCATGTTGTCAACCAAATATGCTTTTTGGTTCCAAACCCATCCAATACGCCGATAACCATCTTTACCATCGTTATCCCACAAAGGAATTGGTCTATGCCACCATTGAAGACGGATAACCCTAAACTTTGAATCAAATCTCATTGGATTTGCGCGTTTTAATTTAAAAAACATACGGGCTTTCAGGTAGTTGTGCGCGTTGTTGTTGCTCGTATTCTTTAATCTGTTTGGCTGTCCACGGTGTTGGTGGATGTGTTGGGAAAGGCCACATGATTAACTCCTATCAATTGAATGCTTTTAACTCTGCTCTCGTGTTGTACTGGTTTGTTTTCCAGACCTCAATACGGGCCTGTGCTGCCACCATCAACCATTTGAATTTCTCTTCCTCTTCTACTGCTACCTTCAAGCCCTCCAAAAGCTCCATGTACTCTGGATGGCTGTAGGCATAAGTCTCTTGTTTACCCAATACTGTCTGATCGCAACTGTTCATCAGACTGGCTTTCTTGCTTTTCCTCGCCTCCTCCAAGAACACTCGATGTGCCTTGGCTTGTGCAAACTTCGGGGCTGTGTCGATTAGGAATTGAATTGCTTTGTTTGGGTCTATTTCCTGCATCTTGATCTACCTTTAATGAACCATGTATTAACCGCCAGTGCTTGTCTGCCAAGCGCCTGATGCCTTCAGA
>JAHEEQ010000134.1:1225-17511 GCA_024640585.1 Micrococcales bacterium | reverse complement strand
GGTTGAAGTACGCCATTCAAAAACAGAGCACCTCCAACTCCTGTGCCTAGAGTCATCACGAATTCAAAACCTTTGCCAGTAGCTACGGCGCAACCCTGTACGTCAGCATCATTCGCAACCCGCACTGGTTTCTTGAAGGATTTTTCGAGTGCCTTTGTTAAGTCGAAACCAATCCAAGCGGATTTTAGGTCTGAATCTTCTGGTCCGCCGTACGAAATTCGACTAAAAGCAATTGCAAGGTGAACTACACCTTCTCGAACCAAACCAGGAAAGCCCACAGAAATTCGATCGTAATTGCCAATGCCTTCCGTGAGTTTTTGCAAAGAAGCAATCAAAGTCTCTGGCGGGTTTGGATATGGAGTTTTGATTTTAATTCTTTCAGTGACCATATTGCCGTGATCATCGCAGATTGCAGCTTTCAAACCGGTGCCACCGATGTCGATACAAAGAGTCCTGGTCATACTGTTGTCAAAACCTCCGCGCCATTTTCTGTTACGACCAATGTGTGTTCGAACTGGGCTGTTCGTTTGCGATCTTTGGTCACGACAGTCCAGTTGTCAGGCCACATATCCCATTGGTGTGTTCCGAGGGTGAGCATAGGCTCAATGGTGAAAGTCATTCCGACTTCCATGATTGTGTCAAAGTTCTCATCATCAAAATGCGGGATTATTAATCCGCTATGGAAAGTGGTTGATATTCCGTGACCTGTGAAGTCGCGGACCACTCCGTAGTTAAATCTCTTTGCGTATGCCTCAATAACTCGGCCAATCACGCTAATCGGACGCCCAGGCATAACAGCCTTGATGGCTCTGTCTAGAGATTCGCGAGTTCGCTCAACGAGTTGGCGAGACTCTTCATCTACCTCACCAGACAGAAACGTGGCATTTGTGTCACCATGAACGCCGTTTATGAAGGCAGTAATATCAATATTGACGATGTCGCCATCTTGAACCACAGTCGAATCAGGGATGCCATGGCAAATAACTTCGTTTATTGAAGAGCATAAACTTTTTGGAAAACCGCGATATCCGAGTGTTGATGGGTATGCGCCATGATCACATAAAAACTCGTGCCCTATTGCATCTAGTGCATCGGTTGTAATTCCTGGCCGTATGTTCTTTCCGACTTCAGCCATCGCTTGAGCGGCTAACCGACCAGCAATTCGCATTTTTTCAATTGTCTCGGGAGTTTGCACATCCGAACCATCGTGGTGGGCAGGAGATTTTTTGCCAACATATTCCGGACGAACAATATTTGCGGGAACAATTCGCATCGCAGAAATCGTGCCGGGGACTAAATTCACAGGGCCAATGTAATTAAGGACTTTGTAAAACTTTAATCGGATATTTTGTAAATGAAAAAGGCCCGCACTTTCGTGCGAGCCTTTTCCAAAAGAGGGACTATGCCTTCTTAGCAGCCTTGCGTGCTGGACGCTTTGCAGCTTTGCGCTTTGGAGCAGCCTTACGTGCCTTCTTTGCAGCAGCCTTCTTAGGTGCAGCCTTCTTTGCAGTCTTGCGTGCTTTCTTAGCAGCCTTCTTAGGTGCAGCCTTCTTTGAAGCCTTCTTAGCAGCTTTCTTAGGTGCAGCCTTCTTAGCAGTCTTACGTGCTTTCTTAGCAGCCTTCTTTGGTGCAGCTTTCTTAGCAGTCTTACGTGCTTTCTTAGCAGCTTTCTTTGGAGCAGCTTTCTTAGCAGTCTTACGTGCTTTCTTTGCAGCCTTCTTAGGTGCTGCAGCTTTCTTTGTAGCTTTCTTAGCTACTTTCTTAGCGCCAGCTTTTTTAGCTGGAGCCTTCTTTGCGGATTTTTTGGCAGCCGCCACTTTGCCTCCCTGAATCGTGATACCAATTCTTTTCTTGGCATCTAGTGGCAAACGGTTGCACATTTTTTCGAATCTGCAAAGTATTTTTGTGTCTTTCAGCAAAAAACTTTTTTCAAGTGGTAATGCAATCAAGATTATTTTTAAATAAAAATTGCAGTTTTTTGCAAAATCAACGATTAGATCGGTGAAAATAATCAAATTTATAAAAGATTTCCATCTTTTTGGATTTTGTGGAACAGATTACAAAAAGTGCCATTTTGTGAGTAAATTTCTGTGGAAAACTATCGATTATTCGGTTTCACCACGTGCAATTCGCTCCGAAACCGCATATTCATTGGTTCGATTATCAAAATGCCAAAGTTGTTTCAATCCGCGACCAACTGCTACCGATCCAGCGGCACAAAAAATTCCTCCAGAAATTAGCGACACGCGGAGAGAAAACACTTGTGCGACGAAATTTGATCGGATTTGGCCAAGTTGCGGACCAATGCTGTACGACAACATTTCGATGCCACCTAATCTTCCGCGCATTGAAAGTGGAATTGTTGAGTTCCAAATCAATGATCTAAATAGTCCACTGATCATGTCTGCACAACCTGCAATTAATAATCCAAACAATGCAAAATAAATATTTGGTGCGAGGCCTGTAAAGGTCATTGCAATCCCCCAAATGGTCGCAGCAAAAACTATTGCACGCCCGTGGTGATGAACTTTTGAAATCCATCCGGAAGTTGAGGAGGCAAGAAGTGCGCCAACTGACATGGAAGCGTAAAGAATTCCTAGCGACCAAGGTGCATTGAATTCAGTTGCCATAAAAGGGAAAAGCGCATTAGGAAATGCGAGCACCATTGCAATAATGTCAATCGCATAAGTGCCGAGTAAATCCGGTCTGCTTTTTGCGTAATTGAATCCCGAAAACATCATCTTCACATCAATACGTTCTCGCGTACTCTCTGCTGCTTTTGAGGAAAGACGCATAAACAAAATGGTTGCTATAAAGTAAGAAATAACATCAATGCCATAAGCAAAAGCTGGTCCTGCAGTTGCGGCTATGAATCCACCAACAGAAGGACCCAAGATACTTCCAAAATTCCAGCGCATGGAATTGACTGCGGTTGCCGAAGGTAAGACATCGGTTGGAACGACCTGGGGAAGTAATGCACCAAGACTTGGTCTTTGGATGCCATCCAAAATGGCGTATAGGAAAGTGACACAATAAATCACTATTACTTTTGGTTCGTCGGAGATTGCATTAATTAACAAAATTAATGTGGCAAGGCCTAACCCAAATTCTGTAAATACAACAACCTTCTTGCGGTTCATTGAATCTGCGATAGCGCCACCCCAGATGCCAAAAACGATCAGTGGCCCGATTTCAATAATCCCGATCAAACCCACCGCCACATAGGAATGCGTAAGTTGGGCAATTTGTAAAGGCGCAGTCACGTAAGTAAGCATCGAGCCAAACATGGAGATGCTTCCCGCGACAAACATCAACTTGAAATCGCGATGTCTCAAGGATGAGAAATCTACGCTAAATAGTTTGCGAAACATTGGCGAAGTGTTTATCGATGGTAGGAGTGAGAATCATTTGGGTAAGCGCCTGATGCAACGTCGGCTGACCAAGCGGCAACTGCAGAAGTAATGATGCTCTTGATGTCGGCGTACGGCTGCACGAATTTAGGTGTATGTCCACTAAGGGCGCCGACCAAGTCTTGCCAAACCAAAACCTGGGCATCGGTTTGGTTTCCGGCACCGATGCCAATGACCGGAATATTTATGCTTTTGGTTAGCTCTTCAGCAAGCTCAGTAGGCACAACTTCAAGCACGATTGCGAACGCTCCAGCCTTTTCCAAATCTTTTGCATCGCTGATCAATTTTTCACCTGCGCTTCCTTTTCCTTGGACTACATAACCACCGAATTGATTTACCGATTGCGGAGTGAGACCTAAATGGCCCATAACTGGAATTCCGTTCGCAACTAAAGCTTCAACCTGCGGCAATATATGTGAACCGCCTTCAATCTTGACAGCGTTTGCGCCGCCTTCTTTTATAAAACGAACTGATGTGGCAATAGCTTGCTCAGGTGATTCTTGATAAGTGCCAAACGGCAAGTCAGCGATTACGAACGCTTGCTTACTAGCACGAACAACGGCTTTGACAAGCGGTAGCAAGTCGTCAACTTCAACTGGAATGGTTGATTCATGTCCATACATCACCATGGCGGCCGAATCCCCAACAAGAAGCGCTGGGATACCTGCTTGCTCAAAAAGTTTGGTTGACCAGGCATCGTAAGCGGTGAGCATCGACCATTTTTCACCACGAACTTTTGCTGCTTGAAAATCGCGAACCGTAAATCGCGTACCTTGAATAGGTTTAAACATATTCTTCACTTTCTGTCTCGAGTCCATATAGGTACCCGGATCTCGGCGCAATCAATTGAGCCGAAGCCGAAGTTTGGCAGAAAAAAATTGTTACCCGCAGGTCATAGAGAGATTAGTGCTGCTCGTCCCAGGTGCTTGTAATAGGAAGTCGCCTGTCACGTCCGAAGGCGCGCTTAGAAATCTTGGTTCCAGGTGGATATTGCCGGCGCTTGTATTCAGCTCGGTCAACCATTTTTAAAACTCTATCTACGAGCTGCGGTGCAAAACCCATCTGAATCAATTCGCGACTGCCTAAATCTTGTTCAACATAGGCATCGAGCAGTTTGTCCAGAATTTCGTAGTCAGGTAAAGAATCGGTGTCTTTTTGACCGGGGCGCAATTCTGCGCTTGGCTCTTTCGTGATTGAGTTATCTGGAATTGGTGCGACCTTGTTTTGCGTGATGGCCAGACGGTTTCGCCATTTAGCCATTTCCCAAACGATTGTTTTTGGTACATCTTTGATTGGAGCAAAACCACCCACCGCATCACCATATATAGTTGAGTAGCCAACTGCTAATTCACTTTTATTGCCGGTTGCAAGGACTAGGTGACCTTCTTTGTTACTTAGAGCCATCAAAGTCACACCGCGGGCACGTGCTTGGAGGTTTTCGGCAGCAAGCCCGGTTAGTTCAATCGCACTTTCGTAGGAATTGACGAAGCCCTCGATTGAAATTGTCCGAAAATCAATTCCCAATCTGCTTGCAAGATCTTGGGCATCTGATTTTGAGTGATCTGAGGAGTATTTAGATGGCATTGAAACTCCAAATACATTTTGAGCTCCGATTGCATCTACCGCGATTGATGCGACCAGTGCAGAATCAATTCCACCAGAAAGTCCAAGTATTACAGATTTAAAACCGTTCTTCTTTACATAATCGCGTAATCCGACAACTACTGCTGCGTATTGAGTTTGAATATCTGAAATTGCTGGTGCGATATTTGGCTTTAGTGGGGAATAGGTCTTGAATGGCCAAGCGCTAATGACAGAAACTTCGGTGCCATCGCTAAGTAAAGTATTCGTATTTGCTGCGCGAAGATCTAAATCCAGTGTCAGCAATCCTTCTTCAAACATTGGGGCACGACTTAGTAATTCGCCTTTTTCGTTTACAACAATGGAATCGCCATCAAAAACCAATTCATCTTGGCCGCCAACCATGTTTACGTAGGCTAGCGATGCATTTGCTTCCTTGGCACGGCGGCTAACAAGTTCAAGCCGTGTGTCATCTTTGTTGACCTCATAAGGCGATCCATTTATTACAAGTAGCAATCCAACATCTTGTTTTGCAACTCTCGCAACAGGTCCACCTTCTTGCCAAAGATCTTCACAAATCGCTAGTGCGATGTCGGCACCGCCAACGCGAATCACCGCTGATTTGTCTCCAGGTACGAAGTTTCTAAACTCGTCGAATACGCCATAGTTTGGAAGATGATGTTTTGAGTAATCAACAATTATTCTGCCTTGATGCAAAACGCTCAAACTATTTGCGGGACTGCCTTTCGGTTTTCCAAGTTGATCTAAAGAAGTTCTATGCGTAGAAAGATGTCCCACTATGACAACTAAATCTCCAAGACCATCTTCAACTAATTGTTTTGCCAACTCGGAAACTGCATTAGTGCTGGCTTCTTGAAAAGATTCACGTAAGGCTAAATCTTCAATCGGATAGCCAGTAAGCATCATCTCGGGAAAGGCCACAATATGTGCAGCGCTCTCTGCAGCTTTTGCACACCAGGTGCGAACTAGCTTCGTATTTCCCAAAATATCGCCAACTGTGGGGTTGACTTGGGCGAGTGCAAGGCGGATTTGCGGCATAGGGCAAGAGTAATCAGCCAAAATGGTATGAACTTGTCACATTGCCGTAACACAAGGTGGGCAGTATTGGCTCTAGGAGGCAGATATGGACAAGCAAACTGAATTCGTTCTTCGCAGTATTGAAGAGCGAGACATCCGCTTTATTCGGCTATGGTTCACAGATGTTCTCGGAACTTTGAAGTCAGTAGCAATTGCACCAGCCGAACTTGAAGGTGCATTTGAAGAAGGACTTGGTTTCGACGGATCTGCGATTCAAGGATTTGCCCGTGTTCACGAAGCGGATATGTTGGCTATGCCTGATCCATCGACATTCCAGGTTCTTCCTTGGCGAGGAGAAGTAAATGCAGTTGCAAGAATTTTCTGCGACATACATATGCCAGATGGCACACCATCATTTGCAGACCCTAGATATGTATTAAAGCGGGCGCTTTCAAAAGCCGCTGACATGGGATTTACTTTTTACACACATCCTGAAATTGAATTTTTCTTGTTCAAGGATTTGCCAGAACCTGGAGTTGCTCCAGTTCCGATTGATTCTGTTGGATATTTTGATCACTCTCCGCATGGCATTGGATACGACTTTAGACGTTCGGCAATCACCATGCTGGAAGCGATGGGCATTAGCGTTGAGTTCTCGCACCATGAAGGTGCACCAGGACAACAAGAAATTGATTTGCGTTATGCAGATGCGTTAACAACTGCAGACAACATCATGACTTTTAGAACAGTAATTAAGGAAGTTGCACTTGAACACGGTGTTTACGCATCCTTCATGCCAAAACCGTTTTCACAATACCCAGGTTCAGGTATGCACACCCACATGTCTCTTTTTGAAGGAGATAAAAACGCTTTCCACGAACCTGGTGCGCCATACCAATTAAGCAAGGTTGGTCGCTCGTTCGTTGCAGGTCTCTTGGTGCATGCACCTGAAATTACTGCTGTGCTAAATCAATGGGTTAACTCCTACAAGCGACTTGCTGGTGGGGGTGAAGCGCCAGCGCACATCTGTTGGGGACACAACAATAGATCCGCATTGATTCGGGTCCCTATGTACAAACCAGGAAAAGGTCAGAGCACTCGAATTGAAATTCGTTCACTAGACAGTGCCACAAATCCATATCTCGCATTTGCGGTTTTGCTAAACGCTGGACTTCGCGGCATCGAGCAAGGCTATGAATTGCCACCTGGAGCTGAAGATGATGTTTGGTCTTTGACTGACGCAGAACGAGCAGCACTTGGATTGAAGCAATTACCTACAAGTTTGAACCAAGCGATTGCTTTGATGGAAAAGTCTGAACTTGTCGCTGAAACACTTGGTGAACATGTCTTTGATTTCTTCTTGCGCAATAAGCGCGCAGAATGGGATGAATACCGCAAACAAGTTACCCCATACGAATTATCAAAACATTTGCCAATCCTTTAAGATTTTTTTGTGGCAACGGATGATGGCCGAATTAACTCGGTCGAAGCACGATTTGCAAAACTTGGGTTTACCAATCCAAAAAAATCTGCACATTCGCTCGCTGAATATCCAGAGCTGATTGATCATTCGCAATTACTTGATGAATTCGGGTTGGCTGCTGATCCTGATTTGGCCCTAGCTTCAACTCTTAACTGGTATTTAAATGCATCGGACAAATTGCGCACTATGTGGCTAGATGATGCAGGTGCACGCAACCGCTGGTTGACAGTCGTAGGAAGTTCGGAAGCCTTTGGGCAACATTGCGCAAAACACAGTGATTCGATGACTATCTTCTTAGAAGATGGACTTTGGCAAAATATTGGCAATAGAGGTGCGGTTGCAAACCGTTTACTTGAATCTGTAAATGCAGTTTTCAAAGAAGGTAGATATGTTGCACAAGCGGACGATGAAGACTCGTTTATAAAATTAAGAATTGCATATCGAAATGAAGTTATCGCACTTGCCATTAGAGATTTATGCGAAATCGATGATCTGTCGATTGTGGCGGAGCGACTTTCTTATATTGCAGATGGCGTAATTGATGCCGCATTAGCAATTGCGTGGAGAACAGTGAACCCTGATACTCCAAAATCTGAACTGTCGGTAATAGCAATGGGCAAGACAGGTGGTCGAGAACTCAATTACATCAGCGATGTCGATGTGATTTTTGTTGCACGTGCATTTGAAGGCGCCGAAGGATCAATTGAGGAAGCAACAAAAGTTGCATCTCGAATGATGCAAGTTTGTGAAGCCCCAACAAGCGAAGGCATTATTTGGCAAGTTGATCCAAATTTAAGACCAGAAGGAAAAGCCGGCGCATTGGTGCGAACCCTTGAAGGTCATACTGCTTATTACGAACGATGGGCAGAGACTTGGGAATTTCAAGCACTATTAAAAGCGAGAGCAATGGCAGGAAATGTAGAACTTGGCCAGGCTTACGTGGACGCAATGTTGCCTTATGTCTGGCAAGCCGCTGCACGTCCAAATTTTGTCTCTGACGTTCAAGCAATGCGCCGTCGCGTTGTAGAAAATATTCCACAACGTGAACAAGAACGTGAATTGAAATTAGGAGTCGGTGGGCTCAGAGACGTCGAATTTGCCGTGCAACTCTTGCAACTTGTACACGGCCGCTCAGATGTGATGTTGCGAAGTTCTAATACTTTGCAAGCCCTTGAAGCGCTGGCAACTTGGGGTTATGTGGGTCGCGAAGATGCTTCAACTTTGGCGGCTGCATATAAGTTCGAAAGAATTCTTGAACACCGGATTCAGATGTACCAAATGCGTCGCACACATCTAGTTCCAGAGGACCAAGTGGAACTTCGCCGTATTGGTCGCTCGCTTGGTATGAAAAACGATCCAGCTGAGTCATTGCTTTCAACTCTCAATCGTCACAAATTAGACGCACGCAGACTCCATGAAAAACTTTTTTATCGTCCGTTGCTACAAGCCGTGGTGCGCCTGGATGCGACGGACCAAAAACTTTCGCTGGATGCAGCGCAAGAGCGTTTGAAGGCATTAGGTTTCAAAGACCCTGAAAACGCAATGCGTCATCTCGCCGCATTGAGTAGTGGGGTCTCTAGACGTGCAGCAATTCAAAAAACTTTGCTCCCGGTAATGCTGTCGTGGATGAGCCAAACTCCAAACCCTGATGCAGGTTTGCTTGCGTTTCGAAGAGTAAGTGATGCACTTGGCTCCACGCCTTGGTATTTGCGTTTACTTCGCGATGAATCTGCGATTGCTGAAAGACTTGCGTATCTTTTATCTGTAAGTTCATTTTTCACGGATATGGTTTTGAGCGCTCCAGAATCCGTGAATCTCTTATCTGATGATGCCAATTTACGTCCGCGTGAAATTGCACTGCTACTCAAAGAAATGCAAGCTGTTGGAAATCGTCATGACAATCTAGAGAATGCGATTTCTGCAATTCGGTCAATCCGGCAACGGGAACTTATTCGCATTTCGGCTGCAGACCTCTTGAAAACAATGAGCTTAGAGGAAGTGCTAGTCGGAATTAGTGAACTGACTGAGGCAACTTTGTCAGTTTCTTTAGATGTGGTTGTTAAACATCACTTCAAAGACAGCGATCCAACTTTGCGGATAGCGATGATTGGGCTTGGAAAACTTGGTGGGCTTGAAATGAGCTATGCAAGTGATTCCGATGCCACTTTTGTTTATGAGCCGATTGGTGCTGGCGAATCAGCGGCGAAAGACGCGCTAACAATTATTTCAACCATGCAAAACTTGCTTGGAACACCAGCAGCAGATCCACCGCTTGTAATCGACCTTGACTTGCGCCCAGAAGGTAAGCAAGGTGCAATCGCAAGATCGCTAGATTCTTACGCTAGCTACTACGAGAAGTGGTCGTTAACTTGGGAGAGTCAGGCATTACTTCGCGCTTATTTCGTAGCTGGAGATAAAGAGCTTGGCAAATCCTTCACAACTTTGATAGACAAACTTCGGTATCCCGAAAAAGGTTTGGATGAGTCAGAACTTCGAGAAATTCGAAGAATAAAAGCTAGAGTTGAAAGTGAAAGGCTGCCGCGAGGCGCTAACCCTGCGACTCATTTGAAACTTGGACCTGGAGGAATTTCAGATGTTGAATGGGTAGCGCAGTTGTTTCAGCTGCAACACGCATATCAATATGTGCAACTTCGAGACACATCCACACTTGTGGTGTTGAAAGAATTGGCAGGTTTGAAATTAGTCACAGAAGAGGAATCTCAATTACTTACTGATGCCTGGAAATGTGCAGTTGAAATTCGAAATAAGTTGGCGTTGATTGGCGCAAAAGGAAATGAATCCATCCCAAGCGATCCACAAGTTCTAGGAATGATGGCCTTTGTGTTAGGAGATGAGTCAGGCTCCGTAACAACTGAGCGCTATCGTCGGCTTTCGCGTAGATGTCGGGCAATTATGGAGAAATATGTTTATGGGGTAGTGGAATAGATACCCCTAGGGGTATGCTCTAGGCATGAAGAAAATTCTGATCTCAGTTATTGCAGTTCTTGGTCTGGCTCTAAGTGGTTGTGCATCATCCGAAGACACCAGCCCAAGTAATTCCAAAATCACACAAGTTATTGATGTACGCACTCCGGCAGAATATGCACAGGGCCATGTTGCAGGTGCAATCAATATAGATGTGGAAGGTTCAGCTTTTGCATCGGGTATCGCAGCACTGGATAAGTCGGGTGTTTACTTGGTTTACTGCCATAGCGGGCGCCGTTCGGCAATCGCTGCTGGAATTATGAGTGATTCTGGATTTACAGTGCTTGATGGTGGTGGGATCGATTCCATGCTCTCAAACGGCTGGGAATTAGGACAATAGCCACATTTTGGTTGCATGAATGAGGCGTGGGAGTACCTTGTCCTCATGAGTTCCGTAACAATCGCCATTTTGGCAGTCATTGCAATACTAGTGCTTTTTGCGATTAGTCAGTACAACAAATTAATCCGCCTGAACAACGGCGTATCTGAGGCCTTTGCTCAAATTGAGGTTCAGCTGCGTCGTCGTTCAGATTTGATTCCAAATTTAGTTGAAACCGTCAAAGGCTATGCCTCCCATGAAAAGGAAACTTTCGAAAAGGTTATTGCTGCTCGCGCCCAGGCAACGGCAGCACAAGGTGTGCACGATGTTGCTGCAGCCGATGGGGTATTAACTCAAGCGCTACGCGGTCTCTTGGCTGTAAGTGAGGCTTACCCAGACCTCAAAGCTTCTGCAAACTTTTCACAACTGCAAGAAGAACTTGCTGGCACGGAAAACAAAGTGGCTTTCGCGCGCCAGTATTACAACGATTCAGTTAATCAATTGAATTCAACTGTTCAAGCAATTCCAGGAATGTTCTTTGCACCTCTTGCAAAAGTTTCGGCTCGAGAGTTTTACGAAATCGACGATCCTGAAGCACGCAAGGCACCAAAAGTTCAGTTCTAGGTAATTCATGGCCGTTTCATTTAAGGCAATGCAGTCTGCCAATAAACGCAAAACAATTATTTTGATTGCGATGATGGCGTCCTTAACCGCTTTTGTGCTCTATGTTGTTGGCTTGTATTTTGGTGTTGCATCAACAGGGCTGGTTCCACTTGTTGTATTCATTTCCGTTGGCGGAACATGGTGGTCTTATTACGCGAGTGATCGCATTGTTCTAACAATGACTGGTGCGCGTATAATTGAAGAAAGTGATGCCCCACAGCTCTACAACATTGTTCACGAAGTTGTAATTGCATCCGGAATGCCGATGCCAAAAGTTGCAATTGTTGAAGATGATGCACCAAATGCTTTTGCAACGGGTCGAGATCCTGAACACGCAGTAATTGCATTTACGACCGGAATCCTGCGCGTAATGGATCGTGAACAATTGCAAGGTGTTGCAGCCCATGAGATGGCACATGTTGCAAATCGAGACACACTGGTTTCTGCAGTAGCTGCCACAACAGCTGGGGCAATTGCATTGATGAGTGACATGGTTGGCCGAATTCTTTGGTTCGGTGGTGGTAGAGATCGAGACCGCAATGCCAATCCAATTGCTTTAATTGGAATTTTGATTGTAGTCATTTTGGCGCCTCTTGCGGCCATGCTCTTACGGTCTGCAATATCTAGAAACCGAGAATCCCTAGCAGATGCAACAGGCGTGGAATTCACGCGTAATCCTGCTGGCCTACGCAGAGCACTTGAACAACTGGAACAGGATTCGACTGTGGTTCGACAACGATCTACTTCCGTTGCTCATGTTTGGATTGAGTCCCCTTTAGATTCTTCGTTTACGAGTAGATTGTTTGCAACGCATCCACCTCTAAGTGAAAGAATTGCTACTCTAAAATCTCTAGAAGACGGCAGCTACAAAGACTAATCAGCGGATTCCACTCCGTGGCTCATTGCCTGCTTTAGAGAACCTTTCGCTGATCTGTGCAATGTGTATGCTGAAAGTATAAATAGCACGCTACTGATTATTAATGTGTAAGAAGGTCCATATTCACGCGAATTTTCCGCAACTATTCCGCCAATCGAATTTCCTAAGGCAGCAGCGGATCCTTCGATAAACCAAATAGAACCCAGCGATGCGACTGCTGCACCTCTCGGTCGAACTATGTCAATTGTTTCTAAGTAAAAAACTTGGGCAGCTCCGAGTGGCAACCCAATTACAAACATCAGAGTTGCGGTTGGTAGACCAGCTGGCAGCATAAAAAGAGGTAGCGCAATTATTGAAAATGTGTATTGGGTTATGTAAAGGCCACGCAGAGGTACAAGATGCTTTAATTTGGTACCGGCATACATGCCGCCGAGGATGCCGCCTAGTGCAGCTGCCGCTAAAGATGGAGCTGCCCAACCTTCTAAATTTTGGATAGTTGCTCGGGCTGGAACTGCAATATCTAGAAGTCCGTAGCCAAGTCCAATGAGCACCGCTTCCATGGCCAAAACTCGCATTGCTGGAGATCGGAAGATACCTTTTTCACCTTCAACACGGTCTTCTGGGACCCAGCTTCGAGAAGTTGGGTTTGTCAGGAGCAGAGTTCCACCGACTAACATCAATAACCCAGTTGTTGTGAGTGCAACTCTGCCTGAGAATTGAAGCGCCAACCATGTTCCGATAGCTGGACCTATCAAATTTGTGACGTTTAGAACTGTGGAATCAAGTGCATAAGCAGTTCGAATTCTTTCTTGGCCAGCAACTACTACCCAAAGCGGACGCATGCTCAAATTTATTGGTGGGGAAGTTAACCCCATCAACATTGCCGTAATGAATGCACTTGTTACGTCAGTAGCAAAAAAGGCTAGAGAAATAGTTGAAATCGTGTAAAGCGGAACAAGTACCAAGAGCGGTCTGGTTTGTCCCCACTTATCAATTGCATGTCCGCGCACACCTGCTGACATAGAAGAGACAAGAGTTTGCGCGCCAATGACTAATCCGGCTGAAGAAAGGCTATTTGTTAAATCGAGAATGTGGAAAAAGAGCGCGAGCCCAACCATGCCGTATGCAGTGCGAGGTGGTAGCGAAGACAAGATTAGGCGAAGTGCACCTGGAATTCGTAGTAAATCTCTATATTCGCTCATTTGCCTAAGGTTAGCGTTAAAGAAAAAAAGAAGAGTGAGGGCTGCATTTTCTGCGAGCCCTCACTCTTCGAGGAGAGGTAATGCTAAGCAGTTTCCACTGCCTTTGCGTGGCGCAAGCCAAGCAAAGCTAGGAGTAGGAACACAACTGCGCCGGCGAAGCAAACGTAGGAAGCGATCAATGCAATCTGACCGATTGTCCAGAATGCGTATGCTTCTAGCAACAAACCGCGAAGTGTGTCACCCATGAACATTGTCATACGTTGTTGTCCAAGAGCTGCAGTTTCTGGTGCGGTAGGTGCGGTTTGAAGCGCTGCCATGTATGCACCTGAAATTTCAGAGTAAGTCTTGCCAGCACCAATGCCAGCCATGTGAACCTTGATGTAATGATCTGCGTAAGCCTTTGCGCCATCACCTGTTGAAAGTGAGGTACCAAGGAAAGGAGTTAATGCATCAACGTCAGCTTGGGTGAAGCCGCCTTCGCCAGCAACTGGCGCGTTATCGGCACTCGGGAAGTCAATATTTTGTTCAACCAATTGTTCGGTCACTGAGGTGTTTGCGAAGGAATAGCCGGTTTGGGCCAAATATCCTGCAACTACTAATAGGCCAGCAATTGCAAGGCCTAGGTAACTAACCATTTTGTCTAAGGTTTTTCTGTTCATGGCGCAAACTTATGGAATGTGACTCGCGTAGCAGTAAGGGCAAAAGTCCCGAATATGCAGTGTGATTCTCGACCGGAAGCATATTTGCCTATATTTAGCGTATGGCAGAAAAGAAACTCACCGGACCCGCTACCTATTTCCCTTCTATCGAAAAGAAATATGGCAAGCCAATCGAATTTTGGATGAAGGAACTTAAAAAGGTTTCAAAACTTGCACATATGGAGCAGGTTGGGCATCTAAAAGAGAAATTTGAAATGGGACAAGGACACGCGAATGCGCTAGTTGCAGTATTTCGAAAAGAAAATAATCTTTAATTAAATATTGAAGTCTTTTCGATAACCCAAATAGACACGATCAGTTTCCATCCCAACAGATGCATAAAGTTTCATCGCGCCGGTTGGATTTGAAGAGTCACCATGCAGAATCGTTCCTATCATGCCCCGTTGTTTGTCTCGTATGAACATGTCTAGCAAGAGAGCCCTAGCAATTCCTTTTCCACGATGTTCGCGCAAGACTCCAATGGATGCTACATAACCGAATTTTTCTGCTTCAAATCGTTTATTTCCCATTATGTAACCGACTAATTCGCCACTGTGACGAACTAGTCTCCACTTAGAGGAATCATTTAGTGGCTCTGCAAACCATTGTTGCCAACTCTCCCAGCTTGTTGGATTGAAATCGTAATAGTCAGCAAAGGCTGTTGTCTGAACATTGTGGACTTCCCTTAGTGCTTCTTCAGAATCAACATATTGCGACACTTCATAACCTTCAGGGAAATTAGGTTGCGGTTGTGATTCTTGGTGCTCTATTTTCATGCGCCAATAAGTCCGATGATAATTATAACTTTTGGTTTGCAAACCTCTTAAGAACCCAAAGTCACTTTCATAAAGCCCTGTCTTTAACGGAGCTTCGGTGATGCCATATTCGCTCATCAATTCTTTGGCGTAAATTTCCATATTTTCAATTAGCACATTTGAGATCTCAACTGCGTCATCCTCAGAAATTGATGGTGATTCGAAAATATCGAAGAAGACCCCACGATTGTCTTTCAATTCGTCGAATACATTGATGAATCCAACAACTTCGTCACCTTTGCATATTAGGGCAGTGCCGCGATCACCGTGAACTGAATGCGAAAATAAATCTCCTTCAAGTTCAATTTCGGTAGATGTGGTTTCACCACAGAAGGCAATATCGACAGCTCGAACAATTTCGGTGCAAGCTTTAATGTCTGACCTTTGCGGCGTGCGAGCGTGATATCCAGAAGGTAAATCTTTGAGCCTAGATGCAAAAGTAATTGTCATTGGATTAATTTAGTTGGAAATCGAATCGTAGAAATTCACCTTGATAAAGATCTCGTAGCTGACCGCCATTTTTTTCCATAACTCGCCTCGATGCGGTATTTCCAGGTGAACAGGTAATGAGAAGATGATTCCTGCCAACTGAAGCAGCTTCGATTAACAGATCTCGCAACATCAAAGTTGCATAGCCGCGACGTTGATATGTGGGTCTTACTTCGTAACCCACGTCTCCGCGGGTTTCATAGAAATCACTATCTGTTTTGTCGCGTAAACGAATTCGGCCCACCAAGGTTCCATCGTCAATCCACCAATAGTGTGTGTGGTCGAGTTCGCGGATATGTTTATGCAAAATCAAATCTGGCGCATCAAATGGCAGGTCCCAATCTTTTGCCTGTCCACGAAGCGCTTCATCATGAAGTAAGTCACGAAAAGAATCAACATGGGCAAGTGATGGCCTCAATAAAGTGCCACCTATCTCGCTAAAACGCATGCCCCAAGGCTATGGCACACTCACGCGGTGCCTAAGCCGTTAATTGCAACTGACCTAGATGGAACCTTGTTGACCACAGGCTCGGGAGCCCCTCATCCAGATGCGGTTTCAGCAGTACATCAAGCTATTGCTGCAGGTATCCCAGTGGTTTTTGCGACCGGTCGCTCGCCAATCGACATTTTGCCAATCGCCGAGATGGTGGGTCACCATTGGTACGCAGTTTGCAACGATGGAAGTTCACTCGTTGACCTTTCACAAAAAACAGTTCTGCGCACTCA
>JAHEEQ010000134.1:0-1215 GCA_024640585.1 Micrococcales bacterium | reverse complement strand
TGGTGTGAAATTCTTACTAGACAGAGTAATTGAAGGGCCGATTAGTCAGACATACAACATTGTTGCAGAAGTTGGATTTGAAGCCCCCTGGGCATGGGCACTCGATGGAGCAAGTTTCGTCGACGACATTCTTGATGTACTTACCCAGCCAGGAATTGTCAAACTTAGTGTTTACATTGATCGAGACGGGACAAAAGACGAAACTTTTAAAGAAGTAAAAAACTTTTTGCCCGAAGTTACTTGTGTTCGAATTCATTCTGAAAAAACATTTATTGATATCTGCAACAAAGGAATTAGCAAAGCATCCGGAGTTGCCGAGATTGCACAACTTCAAGGAATCGCTCAAGAAGATGTATTTGCAGTTGGTGACTTATTCAATGATCTCGAATTGCTTGATTGGGCAGGCTTCTCTTTTGCTGTAGAAAATGCACATCCACACGTTCATGAGATTGCAGATTTGATTGTGCCATCAAATGACAATGGGGGAGTTGCGCACGTTGTTCAAGCTGCGCTTGAACACTTAAATCGTCCTTAAATTTCTGAACTCAAAAATTCGACTACGTTTTGAACCGACCATCCCTTTGGATGAAGTTTTATAAGTTCACGCGGACCACTCAAATCACTTCCGAAAGTCACAAGTACTGGCTCGGTGTAACCATCTGGTCGAATCTGTCCCATACCGACAGTCGAAAGCAGTCCATTGCAAAGACATTTGCGACCAACTGTTTCAGAAAGGTCGCCACCTTTGTCTACGTATGCGTCCACCGGCTCTGCAGCACAGCGATAGCTAAGGGAATTTGGTTCTTTCTCAAACGGTTCACGTAAATAGCCAAGGTCGCATAGTCGAGGTCGAGCTTCGTATACATCTTGATTTGCGATTGTCTTTTGGACTGCAGCGACTTTGAAGGGGAAGCCTGTTGGTGATGCTTGGGCATCAGTTTTTACTTTAAAGTCTTTATCTAGTAAATCTTCAAGTAGTTCATCTTTTAGCTCACGCAAGATGCCTGATTCATTAGATGCGGCAAAGAGTGACCCAACTTGAATACCACAAGCACCAAGGTCTCGAGCCTCAATCATCTTCTCTGGAAGCGAGTAACCACCTGCCATCCAGAAAGGAAGTTCTACTGCGCGAAGTTTTTCGAAATCTACTTCATCGCGTGCACCATAAATTGGTTCACCTTCGCTGTTGTATTCAACTTTTCCTCGAGGTGGTGC
>JAHEEQ010000242.1 GCA_024640585.1 Micrococcales bacterium | reverse complement strand
GCCAGCACTAACGTGTATTGGACGGTCATCCCCATAAAAATATAGCCTGTCAAAGTTAGTGTTCGTAGCTAACCACCTGGCAACCTCCAGCATGCTTTCATCTTCAACGATGAAATCACATGAGACGCCCAATCGTTCGCAGATGGGATTTCCTAGTTTGTTGCATTCATGGCCGCTGTGTTGGTCAAGTTTTGGGGCAATGTTTGTATCAATCTTTTTTGTCAGTTCTGATGAACTGAACACGTAAGTCAGCGCGATTGATCCAAAGTAGTCGATTACAGGATCCAAAACTTCCAACGCAAGTTTTGAGAGTGCGTTGTAAGTTTTTGGGTTAAGCGGAACATTGCTAACGCCAAGTCGCTTTTGAGTTTGCCCACATTCGATGAAATCGCGATAAGTGAAGTTGGCTCCACATGCCTGATCCATTGATGGAATTGACTCAGAAGGTGAGAGCTCATACCCGGAGATTGTGAGTCGATTTTTTTCAAGTTGGTTAAGTAGCTCTTCAAAGCTGGGGCCAAAAGTAGTCAAGTCGATGAGGTCAGTTCGTTCAAGGGATTCATCGAAAGCAAGTTGTTCGGCGTATCCTTCCATGTCTTCATGCATGAAACGGCTTTTGTTATAGAGAACTGTAGATGGATACTGGGCTGATCCGTATTCAAACTCGTCATATTCTTGCTTTCGCAAGTTGATTTTGACTCTTCGTTTTAGAAGTGGAAGCGGACTAGTTTCAAAATTTTCAAATTCTAGAAAAGTCAGCTTTCCAGAACCAATGTGAATCTTGACGATGTGTACGTCACTCATGGAGTCCCAAATTATGAGACCACAATTTACGTACGCACGAAGTAACACGGGTAGTCTGTCTAAGAGGCTAATGTGGAAATGCAACGCTTGATTTGTATCGAGCCAACCAAGTCCTTGCTCAGAAGCTTGATCACAGGCCGACAAAACTTCTGAGGGGTTAGCGGCTCTCATGATCAATTTAAGTCCGGCGGATTGCGCGGACTTGAAATCATTGAAAAAGTACTTTATGTCCCTCTGAAGCCTTGCTTCCAAATTCCTGTACGTTGGGCGCTTTTCAAACTGTTGAGCTGCCAGGTACAAAAGCAACTCGTCAGCTCTTTCAGTTGAAGCTGCCTCAAGTAGCGACTGGTCGAAATGTGTTTGCAGAAGTCTGAGGGCTCGGGAGTACCTATCAGTCTTGTTTAGTAACTCATCAAGAAAACTAACTTCTATGGGTTCAGGGTGACGTCCTAAATCTAGCGTTAATGTCCACAGCTTTTGAAGTACTTCGGATGCCTCCTGAAATTGGCGTTCAGTTTTGGTTGGCCGATGGATTCGTGCTCTTGGAGTTCTAGTCTCTTTAACTCTTAGGATTTTGGCTGCCAACAATCTTTCAGTGAAATCAGTGCTTCTGAATCTCCTGGCGTTGAACTGTTGCTCAGCATCCTTGTCTGCAAAGATTAGTGCTATGCCTGGTCCAGCCATAAATACTTGTTGCCCAAGTGCATGTTCTAAGTAATCTTTGAGTTCACCTTGGGAGAAGTATTTTTGAAATGTGTTGCGTGACGTTAAAAATCCGTCACGATAAGGTTTTCCCGGCTGTTCAGGGCCGTACAACATGACAGAAACTGCTAATACTTTGTTTGCTAATGTGAAAGCTTTTTGTATTGCCTCTACTCGCTCAGCGGAGTCTTCGATCACATTAACGACGAATCCTAAATTCACGACATCAGCATTTTGAATTTTGTTTTCAGGTGCGTAATGAGGATCCCAGCCGCCAACGGTAATCCCTGCCTCTTGGAGCGCCGACATGTCTGTTCCACGACCGCACCCGTAATCAAAGAATGTACTTTCCGAAGACAGAAGCCCAAGTTTTATGAGGATCTGAACCGGAGCAGAGAGTGTGGATCTGTTTAAGGCCGTTAGATGCCTTTGAACCAAGTCTGTTGAAGATTCAGTTTGTGACGCATCAGATTCTTGAACGTTGCCAAGTGGTGTGAAACCAGTAGGACTAAGACTGAACCCTTTCTCTGCGATGAGTTCCAGCCAATTTTTTCTAAATCCAATTGTTCGAGTGTTGTCGAAAAGTCCTAAATCTTCTGCCTCCTTAGTGATCCTTTGCCATTCATGATGTTCAGGGTGAGAGGGTGCAACTAACAGTTCTTTCCTGTGCAGGATTGGTGGATTTAGAGATGTTCTGTAGGTTCTGTAGCTTGGTGATTCTGAAGAGGGCTCAATCACCCAGCTTCCTAATAGGGTTGGAAAAGCTGCTTCCTCAAAGGGTTCGTACTCAAGTAGTGAGATTTTTCCTGATCGGAGATTGATCTTGATGACATTTACCGAGTCAGTTTTACCTTCAGGTATTGTTTTAAAAGCAGCAGCGATAAGTGCTTTGTGATTTTCATCTTGCACTGTGTCAATTGCTGAGACGTGCAAATAAAGATCATCAAAAACCTTCTTACCAACTTGTGTCATTCGTAGACCTTAATGGCCTTGTAAATTTCATCTCTGACTTTTGTCCTAAGTTCTTTTGGAGAAATCACTTCTAAAGATGATCCGTACTTCAACAGATCACCAATCAGCTCTCTCTCGTCAGAATATGGAAGCTCTAGTACATAGCTTCCATCGGATTGAATTTTCCCAATTTGTTCTGGATGCCACTCTTCATGCTTGACCCAGCGAGCCCGTTCTGGCGTGAACTTCAGCTTAGTCCAGCCTTTGACTGCGCCACCAAAGATACCGTATCCACTTTGCATGGATAAGCGTAGTTGATCTGTATCCAGTTCTTTGGTTTCAACGTCTAATTGTTCGCAATCGGTGATTGCATCAACTGCAAAGCTACGTACTTCTTTGCGTAAATGGCACCATGCATCGACATACCAGTTGTCCCTGTAGTGGACCAACTGCTGAGGGGAGATGATGCGTTCAACTGTTTTGCCACTTTGTCTGTTGAAGTGGTGAATTTTGATCTGCTTGCGATGCAGGGTTGAGTGTGCGATTTGCTCAAAGCATTTAAGCTTCAAGTTCCGTTTGCCTGCATGGACTAGCCGAACCCTTTGCGATAGTGTCTCTGAATTCATTCCCTGCCCGGTAAGCATTTCATCAAGACGTTTTTGTAGTGGCTTGAGCTTTGGGCCGAGTAATCCAGGTTCGAGCTGTTCCAGCATGTTCTGAATGGTGAGAAGGGCGAGAACTTCATCTTGGCTAAACCAAAGACCAGGTAGCTCTTGGCGCGCATCAGTTGTATCCAGTCTGTATCCACCTAAATCACGGTCAAAAACTACTGGGATGTTCAGGCGATCACGCAACTTTGCCAAGTCGCGCTTGAAGGTGGCGGGACTGATTTCTAGCTTATTGAGGATTTCGTCCCGTGGTACAGCCCTGCGACCTGTGAGCAGTGTTCTGTAACTGTAGAGGCGATCAATTTCGCTCATGGTTGAAATCCCATTTGTCTTTTCAATAAGAATTTGGCCATCATACTTTTAAGCCTTTAGGGAGCAGACTGCTCAATACCAAAGAATTGATCCAAGGCAATAGCCGCCCGCTGCTTGCGGCCAGGGCGAGGGTGGAGCGCTATGGCCCCGTATTCCCGAGCG
>JAHEEQ010000240.1 GCA_024640585.1 Micrococcales bacterium | reverse complement strand
GCGACGAAGTAAGTGCTGGCGGTTTGGTAGTTGAGTTAGAAACTATGCGAGCGGTCATCATTGGCCGGCGAAACAATCGCGGCCGACTTCTGTGGTCGCTACCAAAAGGTCATCTTGAAGAGGGCGAAACTCCTCACGATGCAGCTATCCGCGAAGTGTTTGAAGAAACTGGGCTCGCTGGAGAAATTCATGCGGACTTGGGCGTAATTGATTTTTGGTTTCAGCAAGAAAAAATAACGATTCATAAAACCGTGCATCACTTTTTGATTTTGTCGAAAGGTGGCGAACTCATCGCTCAAGAAGGTGAAGTAGATGAAATCGCTTGGGTTGGGCTTGATCAAATTGCAATGCGCTTAACACATGATGATGAAAAACAATTAATTGCGAAAGCGCACGAGCTTTTGGCGGCTTTTAAATGACGAAGTTTCGAAAAGGCTTAGCGATTGCCTTATTGATGGTATTCAGCGTGCCAAATGCTTTCGCCACCGAAAAAGTTTCAACAGTAGATTTAGTTTCACAATCCAAAGTATGGTTAAGCGATAGAGCAAATATAACATTCACTATTGCTGAATCCTCCGGAAGTGGAATAAGTAATGCTGAAGTAGAAATTTCTACATCCGCACTTTTGGGACGCAGTGCAATCCGTAGCGTTATAGCAAAGCCAAATATATTGAATTATCGAAAAATCCTTGAAACTACTGATGTTGCACAAACCGAAAATCTTTTTAATATTTCTGTGCCCGGAGCCAGACTTAAATTCAATGGTGCCGGAACCTACGCACTTCGTATAAAGGTTTACGTACGCGGTGAAGCTCAAAAATTAACTAGCTTTATTTCCTACGTGCCAAAATCAGTGAATCTAAAAAGTCTGAAGGTGGCAACTGTTTTGCCACTTGTCGTAAATGCAGGACTTACTCCAAGTAATTCTGTTTTAAACAACAAAGCTGCAGATGCTTTTCTCGAAAAAGCAGGATTGAATTCAGTTTTAAATATCGGTAAAACTATTGAAAATGTAACTTGGCTTTTGGATGCAGACACATTACGAGTTGCTCAAGGGCTCACTGAAAATCGCCAAATCGTTCGACCTGATATTCACGATCCATCCGACTCGCAAGCAGCAGGAGCAATTAGTTGGCTAGAGAAAACACAAGAAGTATTGAATTTATCAAACACTTTTGCTGTGCCAACTGGAAATGTAGATGCGGTGGCATTACATATTGCAGGCTTCAACAGATTAGCAAAAAGCGCAATCGCTGATGCGAGTTACATGGGTAGCACAAATGCAAACTTCTACTTCAAAACTATAACCGTTGCACCAAAAGGGGATTACTCAAATACCGATGCATCGTGGTTGCAAAATCAGGGCATTTCATTTAACCTCTTAAATTCAAGTGCGTACCCCTCCAACAATTCGACCTACACTCCAAATGGAGTTGTGCGTGATGGCACTGGCGCAAAGGCTCCTGTAGTTGATCTTTATGCATCATCGTTATTCAGCGATGCAATCAGTAGCAAATCAAACACTGGCATGTATCAGGCAGCATTTGCTGGTGATTTGCTAATTACGGCTCTCGAACAACCAAGTGTTGATCGATTCATTATTGTCATGCCGAACACAAATCAAAATGGAATTACAAACTCAAAATTTCGTGATGCAATCTCAGGACTACGCGCTCCTTGGATAACTATGGAACGTTTAGAGAACTTTCGTGATCAACCAGTAGGTGGCCGCAATCGAAAAGATGTCACAAATCGACTATCGAAAGTTTCCAAAAAGTTAGTCAATTTCGTGCAAGAGACAAAGCATGGTTTGGCCTCTCTGATCACTGGAGCAATTGAAGAAACCCAACTAGATTTCGCAATAATGAGACTTGCCAATTCATCTGCTGACAATCTATCCAAATCCCAATTACAAAAACAAACGCACAAATACCTGGATCGATTGAATAATGCAGTTCGAATCATGACTTCTGGCAGCGTCGTTTTCCCAAGCGAATCCGCAAAGGTTCCTATTACGGTGCGAAATGACCTGAGTGTTCCGATTCGAATCAGAATCCTCGCAACTGGAGTACCAGCAGTGCGAGTTATTCCTGAAACAGTCGAAGACATGCAGATTGCACCAGGGCGGCGAAAGAGTATTGAAATACCAACTCGCTTGATTGGTACTGACACAGCATTTTTGCAATTGCAAATTGTTGATGTGGCTGGCAAGCGAATCGGCAATCCAATTGCAATTGAAGTGTCTTCATCTGCTTATGCCCAAGCTGCTGCCTGGGTAATTGGCGCTGCATTTGCTCTCTTATTGCTTTTTGCACTTCGCAACACATTGAAGCGAATTCGCTCAAGTCAGTTGTCTTCACGGGAGAATACGGAATTGTGAGTGAGCTCGGCGAATCTTCGGTAGTGCGCAACAGTTCTTTGATGGCTGTCGGCACCATCACTTCGAGAATCACGGGAGTTTTACGCGACGTCGCAATGACAGCGGCGCTTGGCTTCTTTCTAGTTAGTGATGCTTTTTCACTCGGCAACACTCTTCCAAACATTGTTTATCTCCTACTCATTGGTGGGGCACTTAATTCGGTTTTTGTTCCACAGCTAGTTCGACATATCGAAACAGATGCAGATGGTGGAAAAGCATTTTCCGATAGATTGCTTTCGCTAACAGGAGTTGCCCTTCTTGCTATTAGTGCACTTTCTGTCGCTTTGGCACCACTCCTAATCAACATCTACACAAGCCCAGATACACCTGCCTCTCAATACGAACTTGCAGTCGCTTTTGCAAGATTGTGTTTGCCTCAAATCTTTTTTTATGGTGCATACACAATGCTGCAACAAGTACTAAATGCTCGAGGGAAATTCGCCGCCACTTTCTTCGCACCAGTTGCGAATAATCTTGTTGCGATTGCCGTTTTTGTTTCGTTTATCATGATTGCAAAACCAGACGCAGCAAATTTGGTTTCACTTTCGGATTCAGAAATACTTTGGCTAGGACTTGGTTCCACTGCAGGTGTGGCTCTTCAAGCTCTAATACTTGTGCCTTTGCTTTTTAAGACTGGCTATAAATTCAACTGGCGAAGTGATTGGAAAAATGCTGATCTTGGAAAGTCTGCAGCACTCGCAAAGTGGACCATCGCGTTAATTATCGTTAATCAAATTACATATTCGATTGTTACTAGATTTGTTACTAGTGCCAACTTGATCTCCGGAAGTACAGGCGGAACCCCTACTGGATTGACCACTTACCAAAAGGCAAACTTGATTTTTATTTTGCCGCATTCGGTAATCACAATTTCGCTTGTGACTGCATTACTACCCGCATTAAGCAAAATTGCACACAGCCAGGATTTCAAAGCACTCGGCGCTGAAGTTGTTAAATCGGTCCGCGTGGTTTTAGTGTTAATGATTCCTGTTGCCGGTTTGTTAGCTGTCACTTCCAATGAAATAACCACACTCTTATTTGGTAATGGTGTAGCAAGTGTCGCTGCTGCAAATGCAACAGGCACTGTTGCTGCTTGTTTTGCGCTCGGACTTCCATCATTTTCAGTTATCTATTTATTAAATCGTGCTTGGTATGCAATGGAAAACACCAAAACTCCATTC
>JAHEEQ010000234.1 GCA_024640585.1 Micrococcales bacterium | reverse complement strand
TAGCTATCTCGCGCACTTGTTGCTCTTGCAAAGCTTGAATCTCTGGATTAGGTTTCATCTGTAGTCCTTTTTCGTTTAAGTGACTAAAGTTTGTTTTCAGACACGCAGATGGACAACCGATATTTGGTAACCCGACATCTTGGACGGGCACTGGTTAAAAACTACCAGGTCAAAAGGCTAAGTACTCCACCTAAAAAATCCGCCGCTCTAGAAATTAGGTATGCAGACCCCATTCGGGTAGCAGATGTAAACCGCACTACTTTTCAAATTTTCACTGCTCAAGCGCAAAACTCGACGTGCTTAAAAGCCCTACAGCACGTCGTTTTACTAGCTCGAATACTTTGGGTGCTGAGGCCTCTGATCTGCGCTTGTAGGGCTTGCTCGCCAATCTGCGCGAGTTATCCACAGAGCGCGTGAGTTATCCAAAAAAAATCACGAAAAATTAACGTTTTTACATATTTCATGGTTTGAGCTTTGAAATCATTGAAGAAAAAAACCGCTCAAAAGTTATCCACAGCCAGTTCATTTCGCCCTGCATCCACCAAGAAACCCGCCACTTTGGACGGACTCAGGTTGTCCAGATAAATATATGAAAACACAATGCAATTAACGCAAACACATGATTTAGGAGAGACAAAATGGCACAAGCTAAAACACTCACAGCAACTGAAATAGAACAGCTGCTCAACTACATAAATACTCGTAAGTACGCAGCACGTAACCGTTCAATGATGCTGCTCACGCACTGGGCAGGTTTGCGTATTGGCGAAGTTGCTTGTTTGCGCTGGAGCGATGTTACAAACAGCAACGGGCAAGTGAAAGATGAAATACGTTTGCTGCCCGACATGACTAAAGGCCGTCATGCACGTACTGTGTTCGTTAGCGCAAAACTGAAAGCAGAGTTACAAGCCTACGCTGATCAAGCCAAGTGCATAGAGCGCAGCTACCCATTCTTTGCAAGTCAAAAAAGCGTTAAAGCTGGTTTTAGCGCAAACAGCTTGTCTCAAACGTTTGCCCTGCTTTACGAAGGCGCTGGACTTGAGGGCGCTAGCAGTCACAGCGGACGCAGAACGTTCCTCACAAACCTTGCAAACAAGGGCACAGCAATTCACTTGCTCAAAACGCTTGCTGGGCATCGCAGCATCCAAACCACTGCCACTTACTTGTACAGCAGTCCTAGTCAATTACGAGCTGTTGTTGAGCTTGCTTAACATTCAAAAGAACTAATGTTGAAAAAAAGCAAAGAACTAAGCTGATTTACTTCCACCACAAATTCAAGATCTTTTCATCACTAATATGGTCTGAACTGACAAAGTAGTCATGCACCCCCTCATTGAGGCGAGTCAATTCCTCAGTTGAGGTGAAAAGACCACTCCAATTAACTTCCGATCCACCTTGACCTTGACCAAAAATAAAGCAGGCTAGATAAGTATCTGGATCGTTGCTGATCTGAACTGCAAGAAGTGAGTCATCTGCTTGACTGAACTCGTAGTCCAAACGCTCGCGTGCATAAGCTACCTACCTCTAAAAGCGTTAGTAAGGATTCGTAAATAATTTTTTCTCGATTACTCATTTATCAACTAAATCTTGTACTTTAAAAGTCGTTTCCATCAGTAAAGACCGAGCCCAATCCCGTTGCAGCATTTCCAATTCTGGTACTGCCATCACTACTGAATGCACCCATTCTTGTGAAGGAGGACCCATCCGAACCTGTCGTGAAGTTTCCCATTGTGGTGTATGTGACGCCCTCAGAGGAAACACTGAAAGTGTCAGATACTTTTTGAATGGTCTCCCCGTCATCTGATACTGCCATCTTCCCGAAAATATTCCAAAACGCCATGGTGACTCCTATTCGTCTGACTTGGTAAAAATCGAAATTACTTTCTTCATAGCAACTTGGTTGTCTTGGTAGCTTTGGCGTTGAACCTGCTGAATCGCCAAAAGAGTTTGTGTTTCGCAATACCGAGACTTTGCATAGTCAATTATTTACGCGTCAAGTACTTCCTCTTTGCGAGTTGTTTTCAACAAAGCTGCAATCAACATAAAAATCATGGGCACTCCTTGTAATTTGTGAACAGAGAGTTTCAACCTTCTAAAGCTCGCCAGGTGAGCTCGCGGTTGTACGGCTACTGGATTTAGTAACAGGCTCACAAGCTCACATAGTTAGCCTCTGACTCACCACACTTATGAGCTTGTACCAACTCAAGTTGTGAGCTATGTCCATTTACACAGCGATCCTTTCGTCACTGCTAGCCCTTAATTCATGCCTTCTATGGGCAAAAATGACTTCCAAAGCCCCATCCCCAGTCAGTTTTGAAACAAGCCACCCAGCACCGCTGGCCTTTTGGATTGCCCGGGAATACGGGTCCATAGCCCTTCACCCTAGACTTAGCCGCAAGCAGAAGGCAGCCATAGCCTTAGATCAATACTTTGGAATTAACCAACTGCCCCCCTGAAGTCTTAAAAGTATGATGAACAAATTCTTATTGAAAAGACAAATTGGATTTCAACCATGAGCGAAATTGATCGCCTCTACAGTTACAGAACACTGCTCACCGGTCGTAGGGCTGTTCCACGGGACGAAATTCTTAACAAATTAGAAATCAGTCCTGCGACTTTCAAACGCGACCTAGCTAAGCTACGAGACCGCCTGAATATCCCCGTTGTTTTTGACCGTGATTTAGGTGGATACAGACTGGATACGACAGATGCTAGGCAAGAGCTGCCAGGACTTTGGTTTAGTCAGGATGAGGTTCTAGCTCTCCTCACCATTCAAAACATGCTCGAGCAGCTAGAACCTGGATTGCTGGGTCCTAAGCTCAAGCCACTTCAAAAACGTCTTGATGAAATGCTTACCGGGCAGGGAATGAATGCTGAAACTCTCTCTCAAAGAGTAAGACTGGTACATGCGGGTAAGCGCAAATTGAAGCTTAAATGTTTCGAACAAATCGCTCACTCAACTCTGCATTGAAAGCAGATCAACATTCACCACTTCAACAGACAAAGCGGTAAAACAGTTGAACGTATCATCTCCCCTCAACAGCTGGTGCACTACCGTGACAACTGGTATGTTGATGCATGGTGCCATTTGAGAAAAGAAGTGAGAAGTTTTGCTGTCGATGCAATCACGGACTGTGAGCAGTTAAAACTAGATGCAAAGGAGTTGGACTCCGAACTTCTTCGTAACTCAATGCAGGGTGGTTATGGAATTTTTGGTGGCGTGGTCAAGAACCGAGCCAAGTTGAAGTTCAATCCTGAACGAGCACGATGGGTACAGAATGAAGAATGGCATCCAGATCAAGTGGGCAAAATTCAAAACGATGGCAGCTATGTTCTTGAACTTCCCTACTCAGATGAACGTGAACTCATCGGAGATTTACTAAAGTACGGTTCATCAGTTGAAGTTCTCTCACCCAAAGACCTCAGATCGAAAGTAAAGGATGAAATTCAAAAGGCCATAAGGGTCTATGAATGACACTTATTGGGAAGCGTGTTTTTGACGATCTGTACCTGCATGTTTCTGCCATTGAAACAGTGCAAGAAGAGGCTCACCAAGCTTTAATAAGCGCTGCATTTAAATGCATACCTGAAGAAAAATCTTCTGCAATA
>JAHEEQ010000225.1 GCA_024640585.1 Micrococcales bacterium | reverse complement strand
TATTCGTGAGCTGGGGCATGATTCGGTTCTGTTGCAGTATTACGTGACGGACGATCATGTTGGCATGCTGCTCACTACACCTGGGGTGCAATTAGCGCGTAGCACAAGAGTTAACTCCAAAGACCTAAATCGGCTGATAGCAGAATTTCGACGCCAGCTTCGTGACCCTAAATCAAATTTACTCCCTACCTCTCAGGCTCTTTACCAATTGTTGGTCGCACCAGTAGTAAAAGACCTTGAACAGGCAGGCGCTAAAACAGTGATGCTTTACTTGGATGGTGTACTGCGCTATGTGCCGTTTGGCGCGTTGCACGATGGTCAACGTTACATGGTGCAGCGATGGAACTTGCCCATTTATACAAGTGTCACCAAAAGTCGATTGCGCGATGCAGTGAAACCCCAATGGCAGGCAGCAGGGCTTGGCCTGACGAAGTCATTGGGTGAGTTTGCAGCCTTGCCAGCAGTTAAGGCTGAAATGAAAAGCATAGTTAAGGCTGGCAGTGAGGGGTTAATGCCCGGTGAAGTTCACCTTGACGCTGCGTTTACGGCGACGCGCCTAAAAGATGTTAGCCAACGTCCTTTTCAACTTCTCCATGTAGCAAGTCATTTTCGGTTTAGTCCTGGAACAGAGGCAAATTCTTTCTTGCTTTTAGGAGATGGCCAACAGCTCACCCTCGGTGATATCCGCACTCAAAACTATCGGTTTGATAACGTGGATCTGCTAACCCTTTCAGCCTGTGATACGGGACTTGGTGGCGGTCGAGACGCACAGGGGCGGGAGATCGAAGGATTTGGTGTCATTGCCCAGCAGCAAGGTGCTAAGGCAGTTCTTGCAACCCTTTGGCCGGTGTCTGATCAAAGCACTGCCGACTTAATGTCCGATTTTTATCGTCGGCGCCAAGCATTAGGGCTTAGCAAAGCGGAAGCGTTGACCCAGTCTCAAGTAGCCCTGCTGAAGGGAAAGTATGCCCATCCGTTCTACTGGGCACCGTTCATCCTGATGGGAAATTGGAAATAAATTATGAAATGAGCCTGACCTTTTGCATATGGCTTCGTCTGTGTTTATGTAGACACAAACCATTTGGAGCTAAACATGCAATCCACACAGACTCATCATGCAAAAGTACGCCAACAACAACGCGGTATTCCACCGCTTGTGCAAGACTGGCTGATTGATTTCGGACAAGAACAGTACGACGGAAAAGGTGGAGTGATCCGTTTTTTCAATCGCTCATCGTTACGTTTAATGGAGCGAGCATTCGGTCATGCACCAGTAGCCCGTATGTCCGAGTATTTGCGCTGCTATCTCGTCCAAGATAGTCATGACGGATCAATCATTACTTTGGGTAAGCGCTACACCCAAGCACATGTTTATCGCCATTGATCGAGTAAGCATCAATTTATTAATTAATTAAACGAGATTAAAAATGAACACATTACGAGAGCAAGCCAGTCAGATTTTTAAGAGTGGCGTAAATGTTGCGGTGAATAGAGCAAATCAATCTGGTTTTGTCGCCACAACTAGATTCACATTTCTAGCAGACATGATGCAGATTCAATGCTTACTTGCTGACGATATGGACAAGCTGGACTTTATTTTGCCTCTTGGTCTATACACAACTGTCATGGATCTTGTCGCTCACAACGAAGCAAAAATTTCAACTTATAAGACCAAATTTGAAGCGTGTTTTGCTCTTAAGTTTGCGACAGAAGATGATCAAGATAAATTTATTCAGTTCTTTGAATTGATCTTGTTAAGAAATGCGCGTGCATATCCAGCACCAGACTTGTATCTGGGTTCCCGAGATATCGACAAAGATTTTGGCTATGAAACACTAAATTTTCTTCATGAGGTAGTTCAAAACCAGTATGAGGGCGGTTGGAGCAACATCCGATGAGATTGCATATTCCAAAAACTTCCGACTCATTGGAGAAATAAATGATTCCAGAACAATTTGAAAAATTAGTGAATGCTGAGATTGCACTGCAAGGTAGGCCTATTGAGTCACGCGTATGTCCGGATCAATACCTCGGTCTTATTTGTCAGTCCCTGACTAAGAGTCAGTTTGCTCAACGTTGGAATGCAAATCAGCGTCCAGATCATCCTTGTGTTTTGATGGTGCTTGAGTCTCCTCATGTGGAGGAGTTCATTGGGGAGGTTGGGCCAGCAAAGGGAGCGACTGGGCAAATGATTAGGCAACACTTAATCACTGCACTCGGCATTACAGATATTCAGAACTATGGCTTGATACTCATCAATGCTGTACAGAATCAATGCTCATTGGGTTCGAATACGTTCGTTTACCGTGACAGAGTTTTCCGAGCTGTTTGGGCTAGCGGAGGAGAGATAGATTTCTGCGAGCGGATCATTTCTTTATTCCGTGTTGGCGATGTTCTTGTGAATTGTTGTACGAAGGGGAACGATTTTGAAATCAAAGATCCTCTGAGAAATTTAGTCGAAGTGGCTTTATGTAAATCGATCCCAACTGTTAAGAGTTTGCGTCGCACACATCCTGCATCTTGGTTCGATGAAAAGTGGCGAGGCAGAGAATGGAAACTTTGATCCAGCGAGGTAGGCCACAGTTTCAAAGATCAGTTTTTTGATTCGATGACTTTTGCTTTCGAACGAATTCAAACAAATAAACAAGGTATGAATATGAAAAATTATTTCGTGATGGTGAATAAATCGGCACATGCCAACATGGATTCCTTGCCACTTAGATTTGGCATTCACTTTAAGACTGATCAGCTACTCACTCTGAATGTGGTGAAGGAAATGGGGGCAGACCCGCAACACAGAGATCGCTTCCATGTTGAAGCAGTTTTCAAGGATCCAACGCATCCAACTTCAGATGACATGCTGGGTCATTTTGTTTTAGAACAACGAGTTGGGGATACGTACCCGTCATTGGTTACTGTCTGGCGAAATGATCGTGATACTGAATGGGGCCTATCAACAACAATGACTAAATTGCGTAGGGCTGGATTCTTAACAGTTGAACGACTATTAGAAATGCATCCACGTTACCTTGCAGGGGAAGTTGTTGATTCAGCAGGGTTAGTGATGCACTTAAGCACTTCAATTGCAAAAAATGACGTTGCCAGGTTTCAGGATGTAGCTGCAAATGCACGTGCGGAAACCGCTATTGCGATTAAGAACTTGGAGCGAGCTCGCGAAGATCTTGAAATTGAAAGGAATAGGGTAGAAAAAATGAAAGCACTGGCTTCTGAGGCTATTGACGTAGTTATCAAGCATGAACAGACTATTGCTACTAAGCAGGAAGAGATCGATGCGCTGCACACCAGGATAAAAGAAGATGAGGCCCGATACCTTTTGGAGACGGCTTCAGCAGTTCGAGATGGCAGTGTTGCAACTTTGTCTTCCGCAGATACTTTGATTGAGGTACTGGAAGCTCAACTGGTACGAGGGTCTTCGTGCACTGTATTAGTCATGGGAGATGGCAAAAAACTTCATATGAAGACCTCAACTTTTGACAAAGATGGTTCTATTACCAAAAAGGCCAAAGGTTTGGTTGGTTCTAAGGTTCGGACTACTTGCTGGGATCCGATTGGGGCACCTGGGAAATGGTCTCGTCAGGGCTATTTCAGAAACATTTATCTAGCTGGCTAGATTTGACTTTACTTAGTAGA
>JAHEEQ010000219.1 GCA_024640585.1 Micrococcales bacterium | reverse complement strand
TGTTTTATGCACAGTGGGTAGTTAAGTAGTTCATGTCAATCACCATTGCTAACCAACGTTTCCTAGTTTTAGGAGCAGGAGTAACTGGCTCTGCCGTTGCTCGCTCTCTAAAAAAGCGTGGCGGCATGGTCACTATCGCAGATGATAATGCAACTGATGCCGTTAAGCCCGATTTAGTTGAACTAGATACTTTTGATTCAGTAGTTATTTCTCCTGGTTGGCGTCAGGATCATCCACTTGTAGTAAAGGCACTTGCAAGCAATGTGAATATTCTTAACGAGATTGATTTAGCGTGGCAGATTCGCTCCGAAATCGCACCTGCGCAGAAATGGTTAGCACTTACTGGAACCAATGGAAAAACAACTACTGTTGAAATGACAGCAAAGATTTTGCAAACTGCCGGCTTGCATGCAGTTGCTTGTGGCAACGTTGGCGACACAGTCATCGACGCCGTGGATCGTGAAGAGCCCTTTGATTATTTAGTTCTAGAGCTTTCGAGTTTTCAACTTCACTGGGCGCAGCAAGCTGAGTTTGTATCTGCTGCAATCCTCAACATCGCCGATGACCACCTTGATTGGCACGGAGATTTTGATGCCTATGCCGATGCCAAATTTTCAATATTAGATCGCTCAAATGTCGCGGTACTTAATGCAGATGATGGCGAGGTAGTGAAGCGTTCACATCGCTATGAAGGGCGTAAAGTTTTCTTTTCCTTAGAAACCCCTGGCCCCGGAGAAGTTGGCGTAGTTGAAAACCTGCTAGTAGATCGTGCATTTGTGGAGGATCCTCAACAAGCATCAATGATTTGCGAATTAGCCGATGTTAAACCAACGATTCCACACAATGTCTCAAATGCATTGGCTGCTGCAGCGTTGGCTCGTTCAATTGATATCTCCTATGAAGATATTCGAAAGGCGTTGCAGGAGTTTCGCCCAGGTCGTCATCGCATTGAAACTGTTTTCGAGTCAGATTCCATCGCATGGGTCGATGATTCAAAGGCAACAAATCCTCATGCTGCAGCAGCATCTCTCATGTCTCACCTCTCAGTTGTCTGGATTGCAGGGGGATTAGCCAAAGGCGCTGATATGAGCGCAATGATTCAACGTTGCAAGGGGCGAATCAAAGTGGCAATCCTCATCGGCTCAGATCGGCAATTGATTGCTGATGCGTTAACTCAGCATGCACCAGAGATTTCACACATTATTGTTGATGCGCCATCAGATTATGTACGTGGTGGAGATTCCAATGGCTTGATGGAAGCGGTTGTCACCGCTGCCCTTGCTCACATAGCCCCGGGAGACACCGTCTTAATGGCACCTGCTTGTGCATCGATGGATCAATTTATTTCATATGCAGATCGTGGAGATCGATTTGCGGCGGCTGTGAAGAAGTTGGTTGCACATGAGTAATCAGCCTCGCGAAACTTTTTTTACCAAACCTGTAAATCTCTTTTACATGTTGCTGGGCAGCACACTTGGCTTAAGTTTGCTGGGCCTCATTATGGTTTTTTCAGCATCATCTATTCACTCAATTGAAACTAAAGGAAGTTCAATCGCAATTGTTGTGCGCCAATTTATCTTCCTTGCTCTTTCGATCCCAATGGCGTGGGTGTTATCTCGCTTTTCGCTTAAGCAATGGAAGTTGCTAGCTCGATTTGGCCTCTCTGTATCTCTCTTTCTGCTTCTCATAGTTCAAGTCATTGGTAAAAGCGTTAACGGTAACCACAACTGGATTAGTTTAGGTTTTGTCGATGTTCAGCCGAGCGAAATTGCAAAGTTCATGATGATCTTGTGGGCTGGTTTCATGCTTGCAAAACAGGAACGTTCAGGTGTTGATCATGTAGCTGTTTTGAAATTGATTGCACCTGCTTTTGCTCTTTGCATCATTCTTGTAATGGCAGGTAGTGATTTAGGAACCGCTTCAGTCTTTGCCTGTATTTTGGCGGGGTTGCTGTGGGTTTCTGGATTACGTCTTGGAATATTTGGAATTGGATTAAGTCTTGGTTTAGTTGGACTAACAGCTGCAATTTTGACATCCCCATATCGAGTGCAACGCTTCATGGTTTTCTTAAATCCATTTGCCGAAGATCAGTACAAACTCTATGGATGGCAACCAGCACACAGTTTGCTAGGACTTGCGAGTGGCGGTTTATTTGGTGTTGGACTTGGTGCTAGTCGGCAAAAGTGGGGCAACCTTGCAGAAGCACACACAGACTTTATCTTTGCCGTCATTGGTGAAGAGCTTGGACTCTTTGGCACATTAGCTACATTGCTTCTGCTGTGCATTTTGATCTTTTCAATTTTTAAATTGGCGCTACGTGCAAATGATCCGATGGTGCGTTATGTAGCCTCAGGATTTGGAGTTTGGATTGCAATCCAAAGTATTTTAAATATCGGCTCTGCAATTAGTGTTTTGCCGGTCGTTGGAGTCACATTGCCCCTTGTTTCTTATGGTGGATCAGCGTTAATCGCCACGTATATGGGAATTGGATTTGTATTGGGTGCTGCACGCCGTGACCCAGTAATCTATAAAGAGTTAAAAGAGACAGGAATTAAATGGCTACGGTAGTTCTGGCAGGTGGAGGAACCGCTGGCCACATTGAACCCGCCCTTGCTGTAGCCCGTCAGTGGGCAACCATTCATCCAGCAGACCACTTAGTATTTTTAGGAACTGCTAGTGGGCTGGAAACAACACTTGTGCCTGCAGCAAACTTTCCTTTACACCTGATTCCACGTGTTCGGATTTCAAGAAAGCCTTCAGTCTCATGGTTGAAGATTCCACGTGATTTAATTGCATCGGTCAACTCATCATTAAAGGTTGTAAAAGGTGCAGATGCTGTTGTCGGCTTTGGTGGCTATGTGAGCGCACCTGCATATATCGCTGCAAAACTTTCAAAAGTTCCGATCGTAATTCACGAAGCAAATGCCAAACCTGGCTGGGCAAATCGTTTAGGTGCACTTTTCACAAAACATTTAGTTGTTGCACATCCAGTCGAGTATGGAAAATTCTCTTCTGCGCTGCTTGCCGGTCTACCGCTACGTTCAGATGTTGCACTTGGATTTACTGATTCTCAAGACGACTGGGTGAAAGCTCGCCGTGATGCAAAGGTTCGACTTGGATTTTCAGAGAAAGCACCACTTGTTGTCATTATGGGAGGTTCGCAAGGATCTGTTGCCATCAATAAAGTAATTGAATCATCCATCGCCTTTCTCAATGACAAGGATGTTCAGATTTTGCACTCAGTCGGAAAACTCAATGTACTCCCTGAATCTTTAGGTGGGTATAAAGCGGTCGCATACATTGATGCAATGGCCGATGCGTATTTAGCTGCCGACCTAATAATTGGTCGCAGCGGAGCTGTTACCTGTAGCGAATTTAGAGCCCTTGGCCGTTACGCTCTTTTTGTGCCCCTGCCCATTGGAAATGGCGAACAATTTGTTAATGCCGCATCTCTGGTCGAAGATGGAAGAGCCCAGATTGTTAATCAAAAGGATTTCACTACAGAGTATTTAATGAACAATTTGGATACCTTGCTTCAGCGTTCTAGCCAAGCACCTTTGCAGGGAAATGGCGCAGATTTACATGCAGCAGAAAAGATCGCCGCTTTGACTGAGTTTGCGATCAAATCATGAAGCCACAACTCTCCTCATTAATTGGTAA
>JAHEEQ010000215.1 GCA_024640585.1 Micrococcales bacterium | reverse complement strand
GCATCATCAAACATAAACGCCCTGTTGGAAAATTTCTCTCACTTGTCCATGTGTGGTGATACTTCGCTTTTTTAAGTAACGCAGGAGTCATATCAGAGTTCCTGTAGTACGTGCCATCAATGTAGGTGGCAGTTTTAACGCACATCATTTCAAACACAAATAATCCATAGCTAACTTCGCCAACACGGACCATAGTTGCTTTCCAAGGGGACCAAATGTCTTTATGTCTTCGGATGACTGTTTCATCTTCAAAGATGTCGTAGCTAGGCTCCAAAAATCCTGCATCCGCAAAGTTCACTAAGTCAACGTCATAGCCAGATTTAGTAAAGGACTGAAAGAGCGTATTAGTGAATTTGATAGCCTTATTTACACATGGATCGGTAACGAAAATATTCACCATGTGTTTTTTGTTAGGCTTCAAGTAGCCCTCATCAGTTTTGTATCTTGCAGCACGTAGATACGTATCCATGTAGCGCATTAGTGGATGAAACTGCATTTTGGAATTCTGTCTGCCCATAAAAACTCCTTCGAATTAGGTATGGTTGCATTTGAGCAGTGAGGGATTGCGAAGGTATTTATTTTTGCTATGCCTGTCTTTTGAATCAAAAAGCAAGTTACGCATTTCAATTTAAACTTGATCAACTTCGGATTTGATTCGAAATCTAAGTTCTAGCCGCACACATGAAGCTGAGCACCTAGGCAATCGCGAGTGGGGCGACTAACAGCTAGGCACTTCAGAGAAACAGCCCCACGCACTAGAGAAGGAAATGCCCACTCTAGACATCTAGGTGGGCGGGGCATGAATTATCTTGTGCTTGGAAGTCAAATTACTCATTGACTAAAGGTACACGCGGACATGTTTTTGCAAGCATCTCCTCCCAGTTAGTTAAGAATAAGCGAACACAATTAACTTCAAAAATATTAGCAACAACAGTGAAGCCAAGAGCCTTATAGTAGTCAGCATGTTTTGCAGCTACTTCATACGCAAGCGTTACTGATTTGGCGTGTTCATTTGCAACTGCGTGTTCAATAAATGTGCGAAGTACACCTAGGCCTTTATAAGCAGGTTTGATGTATCCATCAGTGATGTCCCAGCATTCTTCCTTGGTAAATGCTGAGAAAACGCCCGTTTGATCAGTTAAACGCAAAAAGCCAATTTCATGAGTTCCATAACAGGCAACAATGAACTTCGAATTTTCTGTGTATAGGCGATCTGTTTCAGCCGATAACAATCCGCGATACGCTTTACAAAAACGTTTCATCCATTTCATTTTTTCTGCGAGCAGCGTCAACTCTTTATAGTGAAGATTGTTTAAATCAACTGCAAAAGGTGTCGTGCTTTTGGATTGCATAACGCTTTCCATATTGACAGTTGCTCCGAGTGACAACTTATGAAATGGAGGAATGAGCGAAGATTGACTCGTATGAGTTGAATTTTTAGTTTTCATTTTTACCTTAATCAAAAAATTTGAACAAAGCACTCCCCCTCAAGCCTCAGATACTTGAATTAAAAAAGTGCGTGGGATTAGTCTCGTTAACAGTACATGGGCACACTTGGCAGTGGCCCCGCTGTTACTGATTCGCAGGTCATGCTGATGGGCATGACAGTGTTGTGAGCGTCAAAAATATTGACACTTACTAGTGGCAAATGATTCGAAGTTCAATTGCTGTTTTTTGAATGTTGGACTTGCCAAATAAGGTCATCCAATGCGTCGTAGTACTTGCGATTGTCTTGGTGCATTTCGTATACGCTCTCCAGAACTTCAAGAACTTCAGATTCGTTCAATTCAACCCCTTCCATCTTCAGGATGCGATTGGCTGTTGGGAGAAATACTTGAGGAAGTAAAGGAGGGACTTCGATCTGAGTCGCACGGCTTGCTAAACCGGGATCAATTTTTCCAATCTCATTGGTTGTGAAGATAAACAAGTCTTTGCCCAACATTTGGTCCACTGCTACACGCAAGGCGCTACTTGCCTTGGCTTCGAAGTTCACTTCTTCGACAACTGTGTAGTTTTTGCTTTGTCCATCAAAAACAAAGCAGCTGTCAAAGCTGGTGTTACGAGTGAATTTGTCAAAAACCTCGCGTTCATTATTTAAGGTGCTAGCTTTGACCTTGTTCACGATTACGTTCGGCCCATCAATTGCTTCAGGAATCAACTTCGCAAGAGTGCTTTTTCCCGTTCCGTTTTTTCCATACAGAATGAGCGGCGTCATGCTATTCCCATTGACATAGCGTTCAATTTGGACTTTGAGTTGTTGGGTCGCGTAGACAAAAGTAGCCAGCGATGTAGGGGCATGTTTAAGTGCTGTGTTCATGACGTTTCCTTGTTTAGTTAGGGCACGAGTAAATGAACTCGTGCCCATGTTTGTTATTGCGATGCTTCTTCTACCGATGCAGTGCCCGCATTCACTTTCTTTTGCTTGGCTGCCACAACCGCTTTTGAGATAGCGTTAGTTTTGCGATTCGCTTTCTGTTTTGAAAGTGCTTGCTCTTGCTGATCGCTAAGGAACAGGGCAAGAGATTTTTTAGCCATCGTGATCATGGCTTTCGAAGTGGTTGGTACCACAGAAATGACGTCCACATTGCCTTGAGCATCAGAGCGCCCCACTAAAAAGGTCAACGCAGATTTGTGCGACTCAGCTACAAATTGAGGTTGAACTTTCAGTTTTCCGATGGGCTTGTGAGTTTTGCTGCTCAGTGTTTCCTCAACGAGTGCCATCGACTGTTTGATTTTTTCTTGCTTAGTTAATTGCAAGGACGAAGGAGTGCGAGCCTTGAAGCATTCATCAATGCCACCTTTCTTCGCTATGTATGAAGCGGCGTTTTCAGGCTTAACCCCCTCAGCCAACAAGAACTGCAATGCGCGGGTGTAGATGTGCATGGCTTGACGTTTGCCATTAAAAACATAGCGCACGAAGAGACCCAAGATGCTGCTATTGCTTTGAATGCGTTGGCCGCGTTCTTCAAGGCGTTTTTTCATCGTAGCCACTACGTCTTTCAACAAGTCTTTGTTGTCCTTTACCGCGTGAAATTGACCATAAATCAAACCACAAATTTCGTACAACTTTTCGTTGCTGCGGGCCTGGATAGTGGTTTCGAAGTTCTCGCGCTGGACAGACAGTTTGTCCAATTGCGCCATCAGCGTGGCTGTAGTAGTGGCCTTCGCGATAGTGGATTTCTTAAAAGTTTTCATACAAAGTTCCTTTCTGGTTAAGCCCTCAATGTTTTGGGCATCACAGCGAGATTGCCGGGACATGTGTATTTTTCCGAGAGGGTCAAATGATGGCTATTACTGATATATTCGATTCATTATTTGCCATCACTATTGCTTGGAGAAAGAAGTGACAAGTGCCAACGTGAAATGGATTTCAGACATAGAACAACTGTCCTTCGAGCAGATGCGTATCGAGTTCATGCGGTTTAGTCCTACCTATCAATTAGTTCATGATTGGCAGGATGCCCCTACGAGTGTTTTGCAGATTTATATGAAGGCTATGCAGGCTGCAATCCCCATCAATGTGAGGCGTGGTCTGTTTGATGCAGGTAGAACAAAATTTCGACCGAGACAAATCAAAAACTTAGAAGGACTGTATGAAGATGCTGAATTCGCATACTTGTCATACGAGGACATCAACATGCCATATGCAAAGTGGTGGGGCCGTCGTGGG
>JAHEEQ010000208.1 GCA_024640585.1 Micrococcales bacterium | reverse complement strand
ATCGTTGATGCGCTTGCATCTGTTGGAATCAACGAGCCATTTCCGATTCAGTCTTTGACATTGCCAATCGCACTTGGTGGAAATGACATCATTGGGCAAGCAAAAACTGGAACTGGTAAAACCCTTGGATTTGGTTTGCCATTGATTCAAAATGTTTTAAATGTAGAACAAAAAACTAATCTTCCAAAAGCTCTGGTGGTTGTTCCTACTCGCGAACTTGCAACTCAGGTTGCTAGCGATCTAAGTGTGGCTGCCGCAAAAACTCACCTGAAAGTTGCAGTGTTTTATGGGGGCAAGGCCTACGAACCTCAAGTTGCGGAACTAAATGCAGGTGTAGACATTGTGGTTGGAACACCGGGTCGCCTGATTGACTTGATGAACCAAAAGATTTTAAAACTCAATGAAGTTCGAATGCTGGTTTTGGACGAAGCAGACGAAATGCTGGACATGGGATTCCTGCCGGATGTCGAGCGTTTATTAAAGAATCTGCCTTCATCAAAGCAAATGATGTTGTTTAGCGCAACTATGCCTGGCCAAATTATTAGTTTGGCTCGTTCGCACATGAACAATCCCACTCACTTAAACGCAACTGATCCAAACGATGAATCTTCTGTAGTTGATGCAATTGAGCAGCATGTATGGCGCGCACATCCGATGGATAAGAATGAACTTATCGGTCGCATCTTGCAAGCCAAAGGTCGAAATCTGGTCATCATTTTCTGCAAAACTAAACGTAATGCGCAGAACGTTTTTGAAGACTTAATAGAACGCGGATTCAAAGCAGGCGCTATTCATGGAGACATGGGACAAGGGGCGCGTGAACAAGCGCTTAAGCAGTTGCGTGCCGGAAAAGTTGATGTTCTTGTCGCAACGGACGTTGCAGCTCGTGGACTTGATATCGAAGGTATCACACACGTCATCAATTACGAATGCCCTGAAGATGACAAAACTTATGTACACAGAATTGGCCGCACTGGGCGCGCTGGTGCAGATGGTGTTGCTATTACTTTGATTGACTGGAGTGAAGTCACTCGGTGGCAAGTAATCAACAAAACACTTGGATTGCCATTCAATGATCCACTAGAAACTTATTCAAATTCTCCGCACGTTTTCACAGGCCTAAACATTCCTGAAGGAACCAAAGGTAGATTGAAAGCTGCGAAAGTTGTTGAATCTAAACCGCGGGAACAAAAGTCGCACGAGAATCGCAAGCCCCGTGAAAATAAAGAATCTAAACCGAAATCAGATCAACCGATTAAACGCAAACGAATTAGGGTTGAACGAAAAGAAGATTAAGCGGTAACAAGCGAACGGGCTAATTCGCGATAAGCCAGTGCGCCTTGTGAATTTGGATCTGTTGCCAAAATGGAGCGACCTCTAGCAGGTGCTTCTGCAAAACGAATTGAACGCGGAACCGGCGCCCAGACTCTCAGGCCATAAGTGCGATTGATGTCATTCAAAATTGCACGTTCATGTTCGTACTGCCCATCAAACATAACTGGCAATACGCCAAGCACTTTCAATTCTGGATTTGTGTATTGCTGAACCTCTTTAATTGTTTCTAGAAGCTGTCCAAGTCCACGATGGCTCAAAGTCTCACAGTGCATAGGCACAATTACATCTGTTGCAGTAGTTAATGCATTTAAGGTGACGATGCCAAGGCTTGGTGAGCAATCGAGTAAGACCCAATCATAAAGTTCGGAAACAGTCTTCAAAGCCTCGCGCAAAACATATTCTCGACCTGCTGCCGTTACGAGTTGGGCTTCGGTTGCGGTCAGCTCAATTGTGGCTGGGATTAAATCCACAAAATCATCAGTGTCGATCATGGTGTCGAATGCGGATGATGTCCCTAACAAAATGTCGCGAATCGAAAGTTCAATATCTTCAGGATCAATCCCCAATGAGAAAGTCAGACTGGCTTGTGGATCTAAATCCACCAGCAATACTTTTTCGCCTAGTTCTGCAAGTGCCGCTCCAAGCGATGCAGTGGTTGTGGTCTTTGCAACTCCACCTTTTTGGTTAACTACTGCAATTATGCGAGTCACTACATACTCGCTTGAATAAATCCGAAAATTGCGTCCGCAATAAGTTGCACACCGATTGCAGCTAGAAGTAGACCTGCAATTCGAGTAACAATAGTGATGCCAGCATCACCAAGTAATTTTGCAATGCCGCCACTAAATCTCATTGCGAACCAAATCAGAACGTGAACAATCACTACACCGAGCGCTAATGACAAATACTGAGTTGAGCCTTCTGCTTTTTGTGCGAACAAAATAGTTGCAACGATGGCACCAGGACCTGCAAGCAGCGGTGTGCCAAGCGGAACAAGTGCGACATTTACATCTTGTTCAGCAGTTTCGTTTTCACCTTGACCTGTTAGCAATTCAAGAGAAACCAAAAGCAACAGAAGTCCGCCGGCACCTTGCAAAGCTGGGAGCGAGATCTTGAGGTAAGACAAAACTTGTTGGCCTAACACAGCAAACAAAACAATTACACCAAAAGATGTCATTGTCGCTTGAAATGCCAACCTAGATTGTTCGCGAATCGGCCGCTTGCCTGCAAGCCCTAAGAAAATTGGCACCACGCCAGGTGGATCCATGATGACTGTAAGAGTCACGATCACAGATCCGAGAAATCGAAGGTCTAGGAGTTCAGCCACACCTGCAGGGTACTAGGTCTGCAACTTCTACCCAAAAAAAGGGCCCGACGTCTGAGACGCCGGGTGGGTAAGCAAATCATCCAACAATTTGAAGGGGATTGTCAACAACTGATTTACCAGTTAATTGGTTTTTTTGATTGCCCGGTAATGGTGGGTAATTGCGAACTCACATAATCAAATTTTGATAACTGATAAACCCAGTGCAATTTTCCCTTCGCATCTGCTTGATTAAGTAGGGCGCCAGCGGTTCTTCTATAGCTTGGATTCACAATACCGACGTGAATATATTTTCTTGCTTCATGAATTGGGAATTGTAAATCGCTGTCATTGCTAATAACTATTGCAGCATCAATCCGATGTTGCAGTGCATCAATTAGCAAGTGACTTCCGACATTGACGTCACTTCCTTTTTCTTCCCATCTCGCTACAGACACAATAAATCGAACATCGTCGAGATTTTTCTGATTTGAATCTTGAATTTGTATCGGCGGAGCTGGTGTCATAATTTTAAAATTGTTTTTCCCCACTTTATTTGCAAGCGGCGCTAAGGAAATCCTTTGTTTGAAATTTCCGAACTCAATGTGATCAACTGATTTCATTTCAGTTAAGGCACGAATATAGGTATCTTGATCCAATGGGGTGTTTGGATTCTCAGCCCCGCTAACTCGAGCCGTGCAATAGACAATCCGCAAATCATTTGAAGGTGGCCATCCGCTTTGTTGTTCGAGAAGTCTCTGACTTAGCTTTCTAAGATCTAACCATTTCCAGCCTTGAGTGCTCCTGCCGAAAATGCTTCGCCCTCCGTAGTAGAGATTAAATCCATCGATATAAACCCCGACTCGAAACCCACCAACCGAATTCATGTTTTCAAGGGTAACTTCATAAAAATAACTGTGGAAATAGCCAATTTGGGCAATTTACTGCTCACAAACATGGTCAAATCGGCTCTCAGGCGCGATTACCCTTGCCCCTGTGAAAACCCAGACTCGCGTATATGTAGGACGCCTGGCCGACACTGC
>JAHEEQ010000207.1 GCA_024640585.1 Micrococcales bacterium | reverse complement strand
ATATGCCAGCTCGCACAGTTGTATTAGAAAAATTAATCAAATTTAATGGTGAGGCTCATGTGCCAATTACACCAGGGGAGTACACCCAACTTACCGGTCGCGCTGGTCGGCGAGGAATCGACATTGAAGGAAATGCAGTCATTCAATGGTCTCCCACGGTTGACTCGGCATCTGCAGCCGGCTTAGCAAGTACTCGTACATATCCTCTTCGTTCCTCATTCTCACCTTCCTACAACATGTCAATAAATTTGATTGCCCAATTCGGACGAGAACGAGCACGTCGATCACTTGAATCATCCTTTGCGCAGTTTCAAGCAGATCGAGCGGTAGTTGGTTTAACTCGACAGATTCGTAAAAATCAAGAGGTCATAAATGAGTTAATGAAGGAAGCTCAATGTCACATGGGAGATTTTTCCGAGTATGCAAGATTACGAAGGTCAATCAAAGAGGTTGAAGTCCTTTTAAGTCGTAGAGATCAACGCAAAACTTTTGATAATCGTCAGCGTGGACACATGCAAGGTGAGCTAGCCGATCTACGTAAAGCAATGAAGAATCATGCATGTCATGGCTGTGCCCAACGAGAAGATCATGCACGTTTGGCAGAGCGAGCTGGTCGATTAACCCGTGAAAACGATGGATTAACTACGCGCGTGGAAAACCGAACCCACGTGATTGCCAAAACCTTTGATCAAATTTGTCGAGTCCTAGATCATCTCAACTACATTGAAGGTGAAAAACCAACTGATCAAGGAAAGATTTTGACCAAAATTTATGCAGAATCTGATCTGCTGTTAACTGAATCAATACGAAGAGGTCTCTTCGATGATCTCAATGCCACCGAACTTCTTTCAGTTGTTTCATGCATGATCTTTGAAACTCGATCTGCGGAAAACATTGCGCCTAAAATGCCTAGCCAAAAGGTAACCTCTGCGATTACCGAAGTTATTTCGTTGTGGGCCGCACTTGAAGAGATTGAGGCTGAGTTTGGAGTTAAAACTCAACGCGAACCTGATGCAGGGTTCTGCTTTATCTCTTATAAATGGGCGAGTGGAAACTCACTCAATAGTGTTTTAAAGGGCAGTGACATGTCAGTTGGAGATTTTGTTCGCTCAACAAAACAATTAATTGATCTTTTAAATCAAATAGCTGGCGCTAGCGATAAGTTACGTCCCGTCTGCAAAGATGCTGCAAAACGTTTAGATCGTGGCGTGGTTGCATACCTGATGGGGGAGATATGACTTTAATGCTGCTCGATAGCGCGTCCCTTTGGTATCGCGCTTACTATGGAATGCCAGATACTTTATTGGCACCAGACGGTACCTCCGTTAATGCGATTCGTGGTTATCTAGATATGACAGCGAGATTGATGAATGTGTATAAACCAAATCGATTAGTTGCTTGTCTTGATGGAGATTGGCGACCTAGTTGGCGAGTGGATATTTTTCCCGAATATAAGGCTAACCGTCTTGAGGAAGAGGGAGATGAAGAAGAAGAACCGGAAACACTCACACCGCAAATTCCAATTTTATTGGATCTGTTAGATCTCTTTGGGATACCTGTCGTCGGGGTAGATGATTATGAAGCTGATGATGTGATGGCAACATATGCTGAAATCGAAAAAGGTCCAATTAGAATTGTCACTGGCGATCGTGATCTCTTCCAAATGGTTGATGATAAACGTGACATCAAAGTTGTATATCTAGCAAAAGGAATTTCGGCACACGATTTAGTAGACATCAAATACGTTGCTGACAAGTATCAAATCCCCGGTGATCGTTACGATTTATTTGCCATGTTCCGAGGTGATCCATCGGATGGATTACCGGGAGTCAAAGGAATCGGTGAAAAGGGTGCTGCTGTAATTGCTAATAACTTTGCAACTGTAGAGGATGCCTTAGAAGGAGCACTTGCCGCGCATGATTCACTTCCTCCTGCACTTGCAAAGAAAATAATTGCAGGTGCAGATTATTTAAAGATCGCACCTACATTAGTAAGGGTGGCACGTAACGCACCCTTGCCCAAAGTTGATTTAAGTGTTCCTCAGGCCCCTTCAGATCTTTCTGCGATCTATCAATTCAAGGAGCGTTACGCATTAGGTGCAAGCGTTGATCGTTTGATCAGTGCATTAGGTTGGTAAATCTTCTTCTCTCCTTTCTAAGTGGCCTCCTCTTAAGCCTGTCTTTTGAGCCGGTGGGGAAGTGGTTTCTAGCTCCGTTAGCGCTACTAGTCCACATATATGCGCTCAACCGAACCAATCAAAAGGCGTTGTCGATACTTGCCTTTGCACTCACATTCAATGCATTCCTTTTGCATTGGACCAGCATCTACGTAGGTTCGCTACCTTGGATTATTTTAACTTTTGGTCTATCCGTGTTGTATCTCCCTTTGCTTCTTGTAAAACGTTGGGGGATAGCCTCTTACCCACTTCTATTTGTGGCCACCGAAGAGATCCGCAACCGATTTCCTTTTGGTGGATTTGGTTGGGGACGAATTGCCTATTCACAAGCCGATGCTCCCTTCTCGCAAATTGCAGCGTATGGGGGAGCAATCGCGCTGTCCGGGATCACTGTTTTAATTGCACTCTTTATTTATATGCTTTTACGAAAAGATTTCAAACCTTTCATACTTCTTCCGATATTAATCATCGTAGTACCTTTAGCAATTCAAGAGCAGGATCAAACGAAAGTTCTCATTGTTCAAGGTAATGTCCCGGAATATGGATTGAATTTCAATGCTCGAGCAACTCAAGTGTTTTTTAATCACATAAAAGAAACCGATAAGGCACTTAAAAACTCTAGCAATGTCGACTTCATCGTATGGCCAGAAAATTCAGTAGATGTTGATCCATATAAGAACAAACAGGTGTTCGAAACGTTAAATAGGTATGAAAAGCCAATCATTATCGGCGCAATTGTCGACAGCAATGGCAAAACCTTCAATACCTCAATTTTGTGGCAAAAAGTTAAACAAGAAATCTATGTGAAGCAACACCTGACACCTTTTGGTGAATACATTCCAATGCGCTCATTGGCCAGAAAAGTTTCGCCTTTAGTCGATCAAGTCGACAATTTTTCTCCAGGATCCACATCAATGGTATTCAGGATCGGAAAGGTGAAAATTGCACCAGTCATTTGTTATGAATTAATTGATGATTCCATAGTAGAAAATGCAGCCAATGCATCTAATATTTTGGTTGTTCAGACAAACAGCGCAACATTTGGGCGGTCTGCAGAAAGCGCCCAACAATTGTCGATTTCTAGGATTCGAGCTATTGAACATTCTCGAAATATCATCTCGGTTTCAACGACTGGCTATTCAGCGATTATTAATTACAGGGGTGAAATCTCGCAAAAAACTTCTATGGGTACAGCAGAGCACATCTTCGCCACAGTTGGTTTGGTAGCTTCTCAATCAGTTAGGGATCGCTTGGGAGGTTGGGCGGGGTTTTTCACTCTGGCATGGCTGTTTCTAGTCTCCCGTCGAGCGCAAGCATTACGCCGATAAGTTACATTATGTAAAGTAAAGTAGGTATCAGCACTGGGCAGAAACCCTCAACCTCTCCTACCGATACTCATCCAGCGGTGTACAGGCGCAGACCAAATTTCGATCTCCATGAGCACCATCGATGCGAGATACAGGCGGCCAGTACTTCATTCGAGAACCGATTGATTCACCCGCCACAAGTCC
>JAHEEQ010000205.1 GCA_024640585.1 Micrococcales bacterium | reverse complement strand
AACTTGCTGCTTGGGATGGAAACTAAAACTCATTGCGCCAAATATATTGGCCAATTGGTTTTGTGAATCCCATTTCCTCATAGACATGATTCGAGACAGGGTTTGAGTACCAAGCTTCAATTTATGCATGCTTGATTCATATCTTCTAGTCTCCAAGTTATAAAGTCTTGGTAACTTTGCATTTGAATCCAGTAAGAATTGTCGGATTTGCATGATGTCTGCCAAAGATTGGCAGGTTTTTAGTGCCATAGTCCTATTTAGCCCTAGAAGGTGCACCCATTTACTCATAAAATCAAGGTATGAGCATTCACATTGCCGCAAGACCGGGGGAAATTGCTAAAACCGTCTTACTGCCGGGTGATCCCCTTCGTGCAAAGTGGATCGCTGAAAATTTTCTTGACAATGCAGTTTTGTATTCGTCTGTCCGTAACATGTTTGGCTTTACAGGTACTTACAAAGGTAAAGAAATTTCGGTTCAAGGACACGGAATGGGTATGCCTTCTATGTCTATCTATGCTCATGAACTTTTCAATGACTATGGCGTTGAAACAGCAATTCGTGTGGGGACTTGTGGAGGGTTAAAAGGCGTCCAAATTCGCGACGTCATAATCGCGATGGCAGCCTCAACGGATTCAAATATAAATCGCAAAGCAACTGGAATCGATTTCGCTCCACATGCCAATTTTGAGCTGCTGCAAAAAGCAGTCAGTGCGGCAAGAACCAAAGGTATTTCGTATCATGTAGGTGGAGTTGCAACTGTTGATAGTTTCTATGAAGAAATAAATATGGCTCCGATATTGGAAAGTTATGGGTTGTTGGCCGTTGAAATGGAAACTAGCGCTCTCTACACATTAGCAATGCGTTTTGGACGTAAGGCGATTTCGCTACTTACGGTCAGCGACCTGCTCTCTGGGGGAGAAGTTGCTTCGAGTGAAGAACGCGAATCGGGATTCAAGTCGATGATAGAAATTGCTCTCGAAGCAGCTGGTGAGTAGTGCGCAAAATCTCGGTCTTGGCACTTGTCTTGGCACTTAGTAGCATTTCGATTTCGGGTTCGGCGGCAACTGCTTCAAGTTCAGCGATCAAGTTGAGCGAAATTGACTGCAATAACGAGTGGTTTGAAATTATAAATACAGGCCTATCAACTATAAATTTAAAAGATTTCTCTGTAAAGGTTGTAGAAACGGATGAGACCGTTTTGCAAAATGAGTTTTCCTTTTCTTCACTAAAAATTAAACCTGGAAAATTCAAAACTTTTAGTGAAACGGATTTAGGTTTCGGGCTTGGCTGTGGTGAAGAATCGATAATTTTGTACGATGCAAAATCAAAAGAACTCGATAGAGTTGCAATCCCTAATCTGCTAGATGGCTTTACCTGGAGCCGATTTGGTTCAAGCTGGTCTGGAAGTGAACCAACTCAAAACCATGGCAATATTGCAGTTGAAGAAGGTACTGCAATCGATAAAGCTGCATGGATTTACGATCCGATGCAATCGTTTCGGATTAATCTAACGATCAGTCAAGAAAATATGGATGCATTGGTCGAATCTCCTAAGGTGTATGTTCCAGCAACTTTTAGGTTTAGGGATTCAACCGGAATACTCTTGCCAACCGAAGGTGCACTCGAAGTTGGAGTTCGTACAAAAGGTTCAGTTGGATCAACCAACGGCGGCCAGATTAATATCGAAAATGGCAAAATCGGTTTGAAAATTAAATTTAATGAGTATGTGCCTGGGCAGAAATTTATCGGCTTGAAACGTATGACACTTAACAACATGATTCAAGATCCGACCATGGTGCATGAAACCTTGGCTTACAAGCTTTTTACGGATATGGGTTTAATTGCTCCTAGAACGGGATTCGCAAAAGTTTATATTGATGCTGGTGGCGGATATGAATACAAGGGACTTTATTTAAACCTTGAGTCCTACGACGAAATCATGATGGCACGGTGGCGCTCGTCAATGCAGCATATGTACGACGCTACCTGGGCACCTTTGTGGAATGGTTCTGAATGCAATAGCAATCAATGGACAATGCCAGAAATCACAATCTCTAATTACATGTGCAATTTTGAAGTTGACCGCGGAAGCGCTGACGATCGAAGCGATATCGAAGAATTGGCTTACGCAGTGGATGGACGAACAAAACTAACTGATGCTGCAAAAAGAATTTTGGATGTAAAACAAACTGCGAAATTTTTTGCATTAGAGAAATACATTAATCATTGGGATGGACAATCAGGCTCACCTGAATGGACACCAAATAATTTTCGACTTTATTCGAATAAAGATGGGAAATTTGAATTTCTTCCATGGGGAACAGACGGAACTTGGTTCCAATTCGGTGAAACCGATGGCTGGGCACCAAGCGGACTTGTAAATGGCCTTGAAACTTTTTACTACTCGCGCAGCGATGTTTTTAAACAATGCTTACAAGACGACCAATGTAAGTCTGAATATCTAAAAGCTCTTGTGCAAATTTCAGCGGTAGCAACCTTCCAAGATTTTGCGCAAGAACTTTTTGACGCTCATGAATCTGCTAGAACCAGTGACACGCTTAGGTTTACTGACGAGCCTGGTGCTATTTGGAACTTCAACAAAACAGTCGATTTCATGATTATGCGCGGCGAGATGGCTACAGATTTTGCGCATTCTGAAGCAACTGGAAATATTCGCTGGACACCTAAGTCAAAGACATTGTCAGCCGGCTCGAAGCTCACAGCAACTACATTGAATGCGTACTCTGATGTATTAGGTAAATTTACTTATAGCAAGAAACTTGGTTCGGTATTAAAAGCCGGTAAATACTCGATAAAGGTTACTTTCACACCGAAGGACATAAATGAGTGGCCTGTGAAAACCAAAACCATCAAATTCACGGTTAAGTAGTCCAATATTCTCAAGAGGTGGTTGAATACAGACATGGCTGAGAAAAAAGGTAAGGCTGAAGAGCCTAAAGATCCAAAGGCTGCATTTCTAGAAGCTTTGGAAAAGAAGAAAAACAAAGGCGCCACACCACATGGTGGAGCCGCCGAATCTGGCAAATCCGGACCAACAAAGTCTGGACCAGATGCAGGCAGACGTATGTTCCAGCGTCGTAGCGGTAGTGCTTAAGCCTTTTTGCGTTTAACTTTTTTCAATGTTTCTGTTGATGGCGCATCAAAGCCAAATTTGACACTTGTGATGCGCAAAGTTGCGACCGTGCAAATCACAATTATGTCGAGCAAGTCATGACTTACATATGGATACAGAACTACCAGAAGAACTGAACCAGTAATAGCGGCGGTGGCAAACCAAGGGCCATCTCGAAGCACAACAGGTTTTTGACCTACTAAAACGTCAACCAGAGTTCCACCACCAATTCCAGTCAGAACTCCAATCAAAATGCTCGGACCTGCAGAAAATCCAAGCAATAAAGATTTTTGAGTTCCAATGACCACGTATAGTCCCAAGACAATTCCATCGAGTATTAAGCCAATGATGGATTTTTCAACAATTCTCCTGGCTAATGGCAATCCGAATATTGCTCCGCCGACTGCAACGGGGATATACCAAACATCGTGCATCGCAACTATTTCTGTTTGCAACAGAACATCGCGCAGGATGCCACCGCCTAGTGCCATCAAAACGCCTATCAACATGACACCAATCAGTGGTGTTTTTCTTTGCGCTGCGACTGATGCGCCGAACA
>JAHEEQ010000196.1 GCA_024640585.1 Micrococcales bacterium | reverse complement strand
GCCAAATTCGGGATGCTATGGAAATGGCAAACCAGCCTGCGTACTCGAAGGAGCCTTTAGACACACTGAAGTCTTTGCAGGACGTTCTTAACGGGCACGCTAAGCGAGTAAATCGTCCACTAGAACCATGGGGCTTCACGCCCTATGAAATTTTGGGCGGCATTTCACTGCTGTACAGCGAAGGTAACTCACTTCCTGACTTTGAAATTCCTAACGCAAGCAACTACACCAAGGCTCAGCTGCAGTTGTTCAAAAGTAATCTCAAAGAGTTGTGCGGTAGGTTGTCGCGTTCAGGAGTGCCGTCGAAAAATCCTTGGCGAATGTCGAAGGGCGCAACACTAACTCCAATTGGCTTCGAACGTTTAGAGAACGTTTGTAAAGAGGGCCTTGGTGCATCTACTTCACTTAAAACTTCAATAGAAGCAGCAGCGTCTGAGTTGCAGGTGGATGCAGATACTTGGTTGAAGCAAGCTCCAAAGCACACAGCACAAAAACTCAATGAGCTAATGCTGACCGCTTGTGCAGCTCCTGAACTACCTTCAAATAGTCTCTTTCAGTTTGAACTCATTGAGAATTTGCCAGCTCTAAAAGAGTTGGCTGATAAATTGATTGCTTACCAGACAGGCTGCAATGAATTGAACAGCAAGTTGATAGAAGGGTGGAAGAACTATGAGTTAACTCCTCTGAGAGTTAGGTTCGCAGGCTCCGGTGGGTCTATCTTCTCTATTTTTAACAGTACTTACAGGCAGAGCCTGAATGAACTTAAAGGTTTGTGCAAACAAGAGTTGCCTCCAAAGTTCAAGGATCGTCTGGGTCTGATAGATGCAGCGATTGCTACATCAAGTGCGTTGCATTCAATTAATGCTACCAACGAAAAACTCAAAGAGCTTCTTAACACCCTGTGGCAAGAAGAAAATTCGAATGTCACACAGATTAAAGAATTGAGTGAGTGGATCGGAAAATGCCAATCGCTCAAAGTCAAAGAGTTTGAATTGCTTGAAAAGATCTTTCATAGCGAAAAATCTCAGATCATCATTAAGTCTTTTGATGAGAAGCTAGCAACGCTCGAAAAAGCGGGAGAAAAATTAGATTCAGTTTTCAGCGTGTCTGTAGACGAGCATTTGAAGTTGCCGTTGAATGATCAGTGCAATCTATGGAAAGAATGGTCAGTAGAGTCAGCTAGAGCTAACGACTGGCCTTCTGCGCGTGACTCATTGGCCGCACTCAAATCAACATTGGGTGATGGATTTCATCGCAAGATATGGGAGGGTGAAATTGGCATTGACCGAATAATTTCAATTGCCCAGATCACAATCTTTGAGAAGCTGTGGAATGTCTATTGCCAAAAATTACCTGAATTAACGGCCCTTGATGCCTATCGACTAGATAGCACTCTTGCTCAGTTCAGAGCGTTGGATAAGCAGAGGCTATCTATGGCGGCAAGCGAAATTCTGTCGGCTTATGCTGCCAAACGACCTTCTGGCAGTGGTGGTGAAATGGGCGTTATCCGCCAAGAAATTAATAAAAAGCGAAACCATCGTTCAGTTAGAAAGCTGCTCAAAGAAGCTGGTCTTGCAATTCAGCAAATGAAGCCTGTCTTTTTGATGAGTCCACTATCTGTGGCGCAATTCATTCCACCCGGTTCTTTGATGTTCGATTTGGTCATCATTGACGAAGCCAGTCAGGTGAAGCCTGAAGACGCTTTGGGTGCAATTGCACGAGCAAAGCAAATTGTCACAGTTGGTGACGATAAGCAACTGCCACCAACTAACTTCTTTAATAGACTCACGGATGATGAGTTAGATACGGAGCAAGATGAGGATGATTACTCATTTGGCGATGTGGAAAGCATTTTGTCTTTGTGCAACATTGCATTGCCAAATCAAGCGATGCTCAAGTGGCATTACCGCAGTCAACATCCTGGCCTAATCGCAGTTTCAAATAGAAACTTCTACGATAACCAGCTACTTCTCCCACCCTCAACATTGCGTACTTCCTTCAGTGATGGGTTAGGTGTTTCAATGATTAAGAGTCCCGCAAATGGATACGAGCGGGGAGGTGCAAACGGTGGAAGAAACATCTTAGAGGCTGAGCAAATCGCCAAAGAGGTCATTCGTTTCGCTAAAGCCAATCCAAAGAAAACGCTTGGCGTCGCGGCATTTTCTGTAAAGCAAAGAGATGCTATTCGTGACATGGTTGACGATCAACGGCGCAAGCATCCTGAGCTTGAAGAGTTCTTTAGCCATGCCAGACAAGATCATTTCTTTATCAAAAACCTTGAGTCAATTCAAGGTGATGAACGTGATGTGATTTTTATTTCTGTAGGTTACGGACGAGATCAAAACGGACGTTTAACGCAGACATTTGGTCCGTTGGCAGCAGAAGGGGGCGAACGTCGCTTGAATGTGTTGATTTCTAGAGCCAAGGAGCGTTGCACGATTTTTTCGTCTATCACTGCAGATGATGTGAAACCTTCTCCCGGAAAACTTGGCGTCAATGCTTTCAGAGAGTTCTTGCAGTATGCCGAAAAAGGTTACTTTGATGTAGCTCAGATTACTGAGCGTGATTTTGATAGCGAGTTTGAAGAGTCTGTAGCCAGATTTATTAAGTCTGCTGGGTATGAGGTTCAGCCTCAAGTTGGCATGTCAGGATTCTTCATAGATATTGGTGTGATAGATCCCAACAACACTAATCGATTCCTTTGTGGCATTGAATGTGATGGGGCTACGTATCACTCATCTCGCTCTGCTCGGGATAGAGACCGTTTACGCCAATCTATTCTTGAATCCAGAGGTTGGGCGATTTATCGCATCTGGAGTACTGACTGGTTTCATAGAAGAAAAGATCAAGAGAAAAAGCTCCTTGATGCACTTGAGCAAATGCGTAATGGCGTTCATGCTGCTGCACAAGAGGTAGATATTGTTGAGGCTTTGCCAGTCGAACCTATTGACGTTTCAGTTGTAGTTCCGCAAGTAAATGTCATTGCGTATGTGGAGTTTGAAGGGAAAATCAATTCGAAGAAGGCGCCACATGAAGTACCTGTGTATCAGCTAACTCAATTAGTTGAACAAATCGTACAGGTCGAAAGCCCTGTGCATGAAGATGAGATTGCTAGACGAGTTACCAAAGCGTTTGGTCTAGAGAAGGCTGGTTCTCGCATCCAGTCTGCAACTGTTGCAGCCTTAAGAGCATCTAGAAATTTGGTTCATGTCGGTGAAATTTGGTCAATTCCAAATTTGACGATTCAGGTTCGTGATCGGTCAAGCGTTAAATCCAAGAATTTGGTAAGTGCTTCAATGCTTCCGCAGATGGAAATCGTTGCTGCTCTAAAGTTGATTGTGGAGCAGAGTGTGCGTATTCATTCGGATGAATTGATACAGGCTACTAGTCGTATGTTTGGTTTTCAGCGTTGTGGCCCAGATCTCAAAGATGCAATCCAACAGGCGCTCAATAGTCAATTGACTGGTGGTTTTGTGATTGATGCCGACGGATTTGTGATTAAGGTTTAAGCTCATCCATATCAGCTAGCTCTCAAAATTTATCGGCTCGAGGCGAGAAAACTTGGGGGCTGGTGTTGGGATGTCGGTTAAACCGACATGGTGACGGTAGGGGCAGGTATGCCTTAGTCCTCTGTGTCTATTGGGGGATGGTGTGGGCTAGAACACAACATGTGATGTGTAGACAGCTTTTCTTAAAAAACCAATAATTAGTAATGAGCACAATCAA
>JAHEEQ010000185.1:3282-3775 GCA_024640585.1 Micrococcales bacterium | reverse complement strand
CTCTGATCCAAAAAGTTTCGCCATAGAAACTTCTCGCATTGCATCTTTACCTCTGATGATGATCGAGGCGGCTCTTTCTACAAGTAATCGAGAGGCATCAACTTCTGTTTGCATGTCGGCTAACATGTGGGCAATTACTTGGAAGTCACCAATGTGTTTGCCGAATTGAGAACGTTCTTTAGCGTAATTTAATGAGATATCCACCACTTTCTGAGCTGAGCCTACGTATCCAGCAGAAGTCAGAACACGTTCTGTCTGAAGGCATGAGAGTAGACCTTTCCAGCCTTTATTTAGGTCTCCGACCAAGTTTGAAGTGGGAATAAATACGTCGGTAAAGAAGACTTCAAAGGTCCCAGTTCCTCGTCGACCTAGCATGTCAAGTTTGCGGCACTCTACACCAGGTAAATCATTTGGAACTAAGAACATTGACATCCCTGCTCTAGCAGGAGCATCTAGGTCTGTAAGTGCTAAAACTTGCAATACATTATCTTTT
>JAHEEQ010000185.1:0-3272 GCA_024640585.1 Micrococcales bacterium | reverse complement strand
TAATTTAATTTTTCCGTCCATGAGCGCTGGAAGAAAAGTTTGTTTTTGCGCTTCTGATCCTATTTTTAACAACGTCAGCGCTGTGTACAAAGGTACGCTGTATGCTGAATAGATGTCGTAACTCCAGTGTGCTAACTCTTGAGAAATTAAGACTAGATCTTTGAGATCACCTCCCAAGCCGCCGTATGCTTCTGGAAATCCAATCCTGAACAATCCAAGTTCAACCCATGCCTTGTAGATTTCATCTGGATAAACACCTTCTCGGTCGATTTTTTTCAAATAGTCTTCAGTAGCCAGTTTTGACATAACTCGATGCAAACTGTCTAAATACATGTTTTGATCGTCTGTGATCTCTCCTAGTAGATTAGAAGAACGTTGATACGAGATCATTAATTGACTCCTTTTTGGTGCTTTGTCCAAAATGGATTTCGCAATGTTTGTTTGTCGATTTTTTGAACATGTTGCAAGCGTGGCATGCTTTCAAGAAAGTCAATTGAGCGTGGTTTTTTATAACTTGCAATTTGCGACTTGCAATAGTCAATTAAATCTTCTTGTGAAAGTTTGGGTGCACCTGGCTTAAGAACAACAAAAGCATGCACAGACTCTCCCCATTTGTCATCTGGAATGCCAATTACGGCTGATTCAAGTACTGCAGGATGTGAATCCAATGTGCGTTCAATTTCACCGCTGTAAATGTTCTCGCCACCTGAAACAATCATGTCTTTCACACGGTCCATGATGAAAAGATAATGTGCTTCGTTAAAGCGCCCTACATCGCCTGTTCTCAGCCAACCATCTTCAAGCGCTTCTTGTGTTCTTTGAGGGTCATTCCAATATCCGGACATCATTGCGTTTGAGCGTAGCCAAATTTCACCATCCTCTCCTGCCGCGCACACTGAACGATCTTGTCTTCTAATTTGAATTTCACACCCTAAGTGGGGGTGACCGGCAGAACGCATCAGGGCAGTGTTCACGCCACGAGATGCGTCAGCATGTGCGTATTTGTGCAGAACTGTGCCGATCGCGCCAGCTTCAGTAAGCCCGTAAAACTGTATGAGGCGAGGTCCAAAATATCGCATGGCTCGCGTCAAAGTTTCTGCTGGGATGGGCGATGACGCGTATTTGATTGTTTCTAAGGCTTCTAAGGAAACATTCCTTTGATCTAAAACATCGAGTATGGATCGCAGCATGGTAGGCGCCAAATGGATGTCTGTGACTTTTCCACTTGCCAAGGTTTCTACAACCAATTCAGCGTCGAATTTAGATTGCAAAATCAGTTGTCCGCCACTGACTACGTATGCCATGCGTTGCGCTAACGCACCCACATGGAATAAAGGCATGATGACCAATTGGGTACTGTCGGGTCTTACGCCTGCAGGCATTGCCAGAAGTCGGCCTGACTCTACAAGAGAGCTTTGGCTCAGCATCACGCCTTTAGGGCGCCCAGTTGAGCCGCTGGTGTAAATGATGTGTGCAATTGAATTGGCTGAAGGTGGCTTTGGAGGTAAGCTGCACAAAGCGTTGTCTACAATCGAAGCCAAATTTGGCAGTTTGTGATCTTCGCCATCCAATAGCCACAAAGACCTTTCTTTTGGCATTTGAGGATGCACTTCGTGAAGTACCGCTTTGAAAAATGATTCACCAATCAAAATTGAAGGTGTGCAATCAATCAAAATATTCTTTATTTCATTGGTTGCCAATCGGTGATTCAAAGGTACCGCTATGAATCCAAAAATCTCACATGCGCACATGATTTCCATCATTGCGTTTGAATTGCGTGAAATTATGGCAACGCGAGACCCTAGCTCACACCCCAATTTGGAAAGTGCATTGCCTACTTTGACTGCACGGTTCAACAACTCACTGTGTGTTAATTTTGAAGTTTCGTCTTCAACAGCTATTCGTTCAGGGTAGATGCTGGCATTTCTTACCAGCAGGTCGTAAATGGTTAGGTTGATCATTGAGTAAACCTTTGTTGTTCTAAATTTGATAATTTCGCGATCTGAGCTACCATTTCATGCGCGGCTTGTTGAGCAAGCGCAATGCATTCATTAGGTGCACAAACCTGCGAAACCAATCCCCATTTCTGCGCTTGTTCTGAATTGAATCGTCTACCTGTAAGACTTGCATAGCTTGCACCTCGGCGAGTCATAGCAATACCGACTGACTTGGCAATCGGACCTCCCGGTACAAAACCAAAATTTATTTCGGGCAAGCCAAATATTGCGTTGTCACTAGCAATGACCCATGTAGCACACTCCAATATAGGAAACGCACCTCCTAAGCAGTAGCCTTCGACTGCGCAAACAATGGGTTGATTCAAAAGGCGAAGTTGCCGGCTTCGCCAATGGTTCGTTGCCTCTCTAGCTCTGGCCAGCTCAACTGGTGTCCGATCTGAATGGTCAAAGAAATCTTTCATGTCCATTCCTGTTGAAAAATTTCCACCCAAACCTCTCAAGAGAAGAACCTTGATTCGTTTGTCATGTTTAATTAAATTGAGTAGGCACTCAATTTCGAGTGTCATTTCAACGCCTATGGCATTCTTTTTATCTGGACGATTCAGTGCAATCGTCAATACGCCAGCCGTCAACTCAAGCGACAGTTGAAGGAATCTCTTAGATTCAAAGGTGCTAAGCATGAAAAGAAGCCTCTGGCATTAGCTGCCTAATCCTGGTTTGAACTTTCCGTCAAGAAAGTTGGCAACCGATGATGCTCTGGACGTTGACCCTTTTTGAAGTGATTTCAGCTCCGTAAATTTTGCTGTGTTATAGCTTAAGGCTGCATCCCATTCCATGCTTTTCACATGCTCTAGACTTTCTTTAGTAAATTGGAGCGCAATTGGGTCTTTAGAAACAAGTTCACGTGCAAGGCTCATTGTTTCTGTCTCTAATTGATCTGCGGGCCAAGATTTCGTAATGAATCCGGTTGCTTCCGCTTGGGGTCCGTTAAATGAACGTCCACTGAGAGAGTAGTAACTCGCTGCGCGTGGGTGCATCGCCAAAGCCAGAGATTTTGCGACTGGACCCGCTGGAAAATGTCCAAAATTAATCTCTGAGAGCGCAAAATTCGTTGTGTCTGCACAAAATGCTATATCGCATGCTTCTACGATTGCAAAACCTCCCCCATAACAAAATCCATGAATCATGGCGATGGTAGGTTGAGGCAGTTTGCGTAGAAGTCTAACTCGCCAGTGATTTGCAGCTTCTTTTGCAGCAATTAGGCTTGCTTCATCGTGCTCCGACATGTCAAAGAAATCTTTGATGTCCATTCCT
>JAHEEQ010000096.1:4609-18456 GCA_024640585.1 Micrococcales bacterium | reverse complement strand
AATCTTCAAAGTCCCATATGAAGTCGGTGCACAAGTTGAGCCAGCTTCAATATAAGATGACATCAAAATACGTGAACCAGACGCGCCACAAGCACCACCGGTGTAGGCATCAAAGTTTTGCGTTTGTCCTGTTCCGCGGTCGCCATTAGCCCACATACATGAAGGATTAGCAGGGTCTACGTAGGTTAGATAAGGAGCGGACATACCATCCAAGTCTCTTGAAAAACCTGCGCAAGCTTCACCAGTTTCCCAATCGAAGCACTTCACAATTCCTTCAATATCCGCCAGATTTCCACCAGATGGGGAAACGTTGTTTGGGGCGGAAAATATGTTGTTAATCCAAGTTAAATAAACACGTGAACCAAATTGTGAAGAAACTTCAAAAGATCTACTTATGTTGCAAGCATCTTGGTCAACACTGTTGCCAAAGTAATTCAAAACCGTTACACATATGTTTTCCATCACCGGTGAAATTGCATCATTCAAACCGCTTGGAACACTTAGAGTTGCTCCTTCAAAATCTCTACAAACCCAAACGCCTGCATACACTTTGATGTAGCAGAACCCGTCAACCTCATTTGATTGATCTAAATGCTGAATGAATGTCATGAATTTTGATTCGCGATATTTGGCTTCAACTGTGTAATCTAAAATTGTTTGAGTACCAAAAGTTTCAGAGACAGGCCATGCACCAGAGCATTGTGCATTTGTGTTGGTGTCGAAGCAAACAAGTTTCCCACCATAGATACCAATTAAGCGAGAGCCTATTTGTTTCATTAATACATCGCCATTAGTTGCATCAAGCGCATCAGCATCATTTGATAAATAGAATTTTCCTTGGGTAATTGCATTTGTTGTTAAGTTGAAAGGTTGTGATGGACAAGCAGCACTTGCACTAACGTCGTAGCAAAAGACTTTTGGATTGCTGCCATTCGTGCCACTTGGAAGTGTTACGCCATAAATTTTCGCACCAATTGAGAAATTTTCACCTATTTGATTCTCGTTTATGGTGACACTTCCCAATGCAAAACTGCCGCAGCTTGTACCTGTTTCAAGACTGATACAAAAAGCTTTAATGTTCTTAGTTTCGACAATTGTGCCTGTTTTTGCAACCAACCACATATTGTGTGTTGAAGGATCAATGTAAGTACGTGGGCTCGTGCCAAAAGTACTTATCCCCGTAATCTCTACAGGATAATTAGTGCAGGCTGAACCATCAGAAGTTTCGTTGCAAGTAAGTCTTATTCTGTTATTCCATGCATCGATATGCACAATTCCATAAACTTTTCCACCATCAACAGCTATATCCCAAGTGTCCAACCCAGATGAGCCACTGAAGTTGCCAGCTGGGTTCGCGGGCGTTGTTATTGTTTGTGTGTAAGTAACTGCTTCTCCACTATTTAAAGCTGATGCTGGTGAAACTAGTACGGTTAAAGAAAGTGTTGCCGCGATCAGAGTTGATATGAACAAGTAGGCACGCTTAAGCATGAATCTCCCGAAACGAATTGACATAGACGAGCAGTCTAATACTGAAAGCGCCGAAACCTTTTGATAAGTGAGTGTAAAACTTAAATAATCGGTGGGCGGCCAGCTATTGTCATGCGCCAAATAGCTTTTAGGCTCAAACGCTTATTTTTACCCGAATCTTGGGAGTAGCCCTCTTTCAATCCCTCGAGCCAAGGGGTGCGCTGGTCCGGTCTTTTGAATCTTAAAAGTGAGATCAAAGTCCAGTTAAAAACATATAGTTGTGCAAATCCGAATGGAAGATTGCGTTTTGCGAGCCAAACTCGATTTCGAGCGTTTAGGCGATAGAAGAAAGCGTGTCGCGCGGGATTTATGACTGGGTGTTTGATGCCAATGTCGCCGGCATACCAAGGGATTTGGTTTGCATTCCAAACCTGCCAACAAAGTTCAATACCTTCATGCGCATAGAAGAAGTTGTCGGGCCAACCACCGGTTTGTTTGAAAGTGATGCGACGGATTGCGATTGCGCCTTCCCACAAAGTTGTTGCAGGCGACGGAGTATGAGCATCACCTTTTATTAATCGCGGAATCCAGCGTTTTGGTGGTGTGAGCTCTTTGGTTTCTTCAGCTGCATCAACGCGAGGTTGAATCAAACCAATTTTCGGATTTTTGTTGAAGATGTCTGCAAACTTTTTTATAGTGTATGGGTCGTCGAGGTATGCATCATCATCAAGGAAGAAAAGTAGATCGCCATGCACTTCTTTTACGCCAGCGTTGCGTCCGGCTGGAATGCCAATGTTTTCTTTTAGGTGCAGAGTTGAAACGTCGTTGAAAAGTGTTGCTGGATCCCAACCATTTCCGACAACGCAAATATCAACGTCAACATCTAGTTGTGCTTTTAAAGATTCAACACCGCGCTTTAGTTCTTCAGGGCGGGTTCCCATTGTTAAAAGGATGCAACCAAATAGTGGCTTGTTCATGTTAAGCCTTCAATTTGTTTGAAGTGACAATTGCAGCAATATGTAGTGGTGTGCTGAAAAGTGCTGTAATAAATACTGCAATTAGGCCGTATTGCAAAAGGTCGTGATTGTTTGTAATGAGTTCTGCAACGCCAAGAATTGCAATAAACAAAGTCATTTCGATTGAATGCATCACGCGGTGGAATGGGAAGAAGCTAACAATTTTGCGAAGTTTGCGAAGCAGTGACTTGTTTGAAAGGTTCATACCTTTTGTGTCAGGTAGTTTGCCTAGTCCGCTCATCGCGCGCGAAACGTGAACCGCATCGTTCATACCTTTGTTGAAAACAACGAGCGTTGCAAGGAATGCACCGATGAATGGGTAGATTGAATTTGTAATTGGTTGTTCTGGCCAACCACCAACGCGAAGTCCGAGTGCAATTGGAATTGAACTTTCCGCGAGGTAGTGACCGACGCGATCTAGAAATGCGCCCATTGGTGAAAAAGTTTCACGCCAACGCGCAACTTCGCCGTCAACGCAATCCCAAAGCATTTGTAGTTGTGCCATGAGCATCGGCAAGAAAACACCGAACTGTCCAGGGATCAAGATAGTTAAACCAGCGCTAAAGCCAGAAACAATCATGATCCAAGTAACACCGTTTGCAGTGATTGATGTTTTTAAAACTTGTTTTGTTAGGTACGGAGAAAGTTTGCGTAGATAAAGCGTGCCGGCCCAATGCTCTGCCATCGCGCGGCCAGTTACGGCTGGCGGTTGCGTAATTTCTTTAATTTGCGCAAGCGTTGGTTTGGAAGGCCGTTCGGTCATAGAACGAAATCAATCAACTTCTTGACATTCTCTTCGATTGGCGCGGTGCCATCGAGGATTAGTTCAGCGTTTGTTGGTGGTTCGTAGTCTTGACCTACGCCGGTGAGATTTGGAATCTCGCCTGCAGCTGCTTTTGCGTACAAGCCCTTCGGATCACGCTCGCGCGTCACCTCGACTGGGGTTTTGACCCATACTTCGACGAATTCGCCTTCAGCGAAAAGTGCACGAGCTGCATCACGGTCTTCTTTGAACGGAGATACGAGAGCAACGACTGTAATGAGGCCAGCATCAACCATGATGTGTGCAACTTCGGCAACACGGCGAACGTTTTCGGCGCGATCTTCTTTTGTAAAACCAAGGTCCTTGTTCAAACCAAGACGAAGGTTGTCGCCATCAAGAATGTAGGTGTGGTGGCCCAAACCGTAAAGCGCACTTTCAAATGCGTTTGCGATTGTGGATTTACCAGAACCTGAAAGACCAGTCATCCAAATAACTTTTGACTTCTGTGCCTTTTGTTTTGAACGAGATTCTTTGTTTACTTCATAGTGGTGTTCAACAACGTTTGCACTTCGACGAAGTGTGTGAACCACCATGCCTGCAGCCACAGTGTTTAGTGTGGTGCGGTCTACAAGAATGAAGTTTCCAGTTTCGCGATTGATGTCGTAGTGATCTAGCGAGATTGGTTGGTCGGTTGCGATTTCAACCAAACCGATTTCGTTCATCGCAAGAACGCGAGCTGATTCGTGATCGCCATTGTGAATGTTTAGTTTGTGGCGAATTGAAGTAACGATTGCCGGCACGGTTGTGCTACCGCTGATTAGGTAGTACGAGCGGCTGTGAATCAATTCGTTTTCGCCGAGCCAAACCATGTTTGCGGTGAAGCGGTTTGCAGGTTCGATGAAATTGTTTGCGTGTTCAACTACGTCGCCACGAGTTGCATCAACATCTGGTTCGAGAACCATGGTGATTGCGGTTCCATCAGTTGCTTCTTGCAAGTTGCCGTCGAAAGTTACGAGTTCAGAAATTTTCGCTTTGCGCTTCATTGGAAGCACAACAACTTCGTCGCCAACTTTGAAAGTTCCGCCAACAACAGTTCCAGCTAGACCACGGAAGTTTTCAGCACGCGAAATGATTTGCACACCAAGGTGTGGTTTGGTGAGTGCGCTTTCTTCCACATCAAAGTTTTGAATGTACTCAAGAAGAGTTGGACCTTTGTACCAATCCATGTTGGTGCTGCGTTCTACGACGTTGTCGCCGGCAAGTGCACTAACTGGAATGAACGCGTGATCTTTGATGCCAAGGCGTTGGATTGTTTCCGCCAAGTCAGTCTTGATTTGGTTGTAGACAGTTTCACTGTAATCAACCGCGTCTAATTTGTTTACAACGATTGTGATGCGAGATACGCCCATCAAAGAACAGATTGTTAGATGGCGCAAAGTTTGTGGGCGAATGCCGCGGGATGCATCAAGCAAAACAAGTGAAACATCTGCGCGTGAAGCTGCCACAGCCATATTTCTTGTGTATTGCTCGTGTCCTGGTGCATCCGCGATGATGAGGCGGCGGCCGTCTAGCAAGTGCATTGAACGGTATGCGACGTCAATTGTGATGCCCTGTTCGCGTTCTGCTTCAAGACCATCAGTTAGCAAACTGAAATCGATTTCGCCGACAGCGATTGTTGAGCCAGCGCGACGAACGTTGCGAGCGGCGCCAACAGTGTCGTGAGGAACAGAGTCAGTTTGAACTAGCAAACGACCAATAAGTGTTGATTTTCCGTCATCGACAGAACCGCAAGTGACAAGGCGAACAATTGGCTTTTGCATTAGAAGTAACCCTCAGTCTTCTTCTTTTCCATTGAATCTTCTTTGTCACCATCAATGAGGCGAGTTGCACGTTCAGAAACTTTAACTTCCAAAACTTCGTCCATAACTTCTTTCAAAGTCGTGGCGGTGCTTTCAACAGCTGCAGTTAGCGGATAGCAACCGAGTGTGCGGAAGCGAATCATTTTCATTACAGGTGTTTCACCTGGTTCGAGTGGATAGCGATCGTCATCAACCATGATCATTTGTTCGCCGCGGAAAACAACTGGACGTTCTTTTGCGAAGTACAAAGGATTAACTGGAATGTTTTCTTGATGGATGTATTGCCAAATATCTGATTCAGTCCAGTCTGAAAGTGGGAACACACGCATTGTTTGATCGGGCGCGAGCTTTGCGTTGTATGTGCGCCAAAGTTCTGGACGTTGTTGACGCGGATCCCAGCGGTGACCTGGTTCTCTAACGCTGAAGATACGCTCTTTTGCGCGGCTGCGTTCTTCGTCACGACGACTTCCACCAAACGCTGCATCAAAACCGTGTTTGTCTAGCGATTCGCGAAGAGCAACTGTTTTCATGATGCGGGTATATTCAGAAATTCCGGAAGTGAATGGATTGACTCCATCTTTGACGCCTTGTTGATTTGTTTCAACAATAAGGTTCAAGTCATATTGCTTCACGATTTCATCGCGGAAAGTGATCATCTCTTTGAACTTCCAAGTGGTGTCGATGTGCATCACTGGGAATGGAATTTTGCCTGGGCTAAATGCTTTGCGTGCAAGGTGAAGTAGGACGGCTGAGTCCTTGCCGATTGAGTAGAGCATTACAGGTTTGCGGAAGGCTGCTGCTGCCTCGCGGAAAATCTCGATGGATTCGTTTTCGAGAGCCTTCAGAACGCTCTTCATCTAAACCGTGCTTTCCTTATTATTAAGAGAACGTGGCGCAGTTTACAAGCCCGCTAGGCTCTCGCCGTGTCAAAAATGGTGACGGTCATCGGCCTTGGATACCTAGGAGCCACCCATGCAGTGGCGATGGCGGAATTCGGTCACACTGTGATCGGAATTGAGCCTGACGAGAGCAAATTGAGAGCTTTTCGTGAAGGAAAAGTGCCTTTTTATGAGCCTGGACTCGAGGATGCACTCACAAAAGCAGTCAATTCTGGCCTCTTGACCTTTAAATCAGCTCACGATGAATCCTCACGAAATGCTCACGCCCACTTCATCTGCGTGGGCACCCCGCAGTCCGAAGGCAGTTATGCCGCCAACACCACTTATGTGTATTCGGCAGGGCTGGAGCTTGCAAAATGGTTGAGCCCAGACTCGGTTGTGATTGGCAAGTCCACGGTTCCGGTTGGTACGGCCGCTGAACTGAAAAAGCAGATGGGTGAAACCGCTAGTTTTGATGTTGACCTAATTTGGAATCCAGAATTCCTGCGCGAAGGAACTGCGCTGCAAGACTCGCTGCGTCCAGATCGCGTGGTCATTGGCGGTGGCACACCAAATGGCGTCAATATATTGAAAGAGATTTACGCACCGATAGTGAATGCTGGCACGCCAATTGTTGAAATGGATTTGCAAACTGCCGAGCTCGTAAAGACTGCGGCCAACTCATTCCTTGCCACAAAAATTTCTTTCATCAACGCAATGGCAGAGATAGCTGAAGTTTCTGGTGCTGACACCGTGAAGCTAGCAGAGGCAATTGGTTTGGATGAACGTATCGGAAAACAATTCCTGAAAACTGGAATTGGATTTGGTGGCGGATGTTTTCCTAAAGATATTCGAGCTTTCATCTCGCGCGCAGAAGAACTTGGTGTTGGAGATGCACTCGACTTCCTAAGAGATGTCGATGCGGTAAATCTGCGTCGTCGCCAACGCGTAGTTGATTTGTTGAACAAAGAACTTGGCACCGTCGCCGAGAAAAAGATTTTTGTTTTAGGTGCAGCTTTCAAACCAAATTCTGACGACTTGCGTGATTCGCCTGCACTTGCAGTTGCTGCGAAACTAAAAGCACTTGGTGCAAATGTTTTCATTCACGATCCAAAAGCTGGTGAAAACGTAAAATATCAATATCCTGAATTGAATGTGGTGGACAATCTCGCAGAAGGTTTCAGTATGGCAAACGCTGTTGTGCTCGCAACCGAATGGGATGAATACAAACAAATTGATCCAGAACTTAGCGGTACTTTGATGGCACAAAAAGTTGTAATTGATGGACGCAATGTTTTGGATGTTGAAAAATGGCGAAACTCCGGTTGGAAGATTTACGCACTTGGGCGTTCGGTTGCAAATGAAGTTGGTGGACAATGAGTAAAGTAAACAAAGCTGTGATTCCTACTGCAGGAATGGGAACCCGCTTCTTGCCAGCAACTAAAGCGCTGCCGAAAGAAATGCTGCCAATCGTTGATAAACCAGTCATTCAATATGTGGTTGAAGAAGCAGTTTCTGCTGGTTTAGTTGACATTTTGTTTGTGACTGGTCGCAACAAGAACGCACTTGAAAACCACTTCGATCGGTTTGGTGAATTAGAAAGTCACCTAAAGAAACGTGGCGACGAAGATCACCTCGAGAAGGTTATGCAGGTTGCAAACCTCGCAGACATTCACTACACCCGCCAAGGAAATCCGCGTGGACTAGGTCACGCAGTTTTGCGCGGTGCGCGTCACGTGGGCAATGAAGCATTTGTGGTTTTACTTGCCGACGATGTTTTGCAACCTGGAAGTGATCTACTAAAACGGCAGATTGCACTTCACGAAGCAAAAGATGCAACTGTGCTTATGTTGAAGGAAGTCGACCCAACAGAAATTCATCTTTATGGGTGTGCAAAAGTTGAAGCAACTGATGAAACGGATGTAGTTCGCGTGGTTGACTTAGTTGAAAAGCCAAAAGCGGGTACCGCACCATCAAACTACGCAGTGGTTGGACGTTATGTTCTAAAACCAGAAATTTTTGCAATCTTGGAAAAAACCAATGCAGGTTCTGGCGGCGAAATTCAACTGACCGATGCGATCCGCGAACTTGCGATTGATGACACAATCGCCGGCCCGGTTTATGGAATTATTTATCGCGGTATTCATCATGATACTGGCGACAAACTTGGATACTTAAAAGCGATTGTGGATTTCGGATCAAATCGCGAAGACATCGGACCTGAGTTCAAATCTTGGCTCAAGTCATTTACTAAATAGAAGGAAAACTATGGCCCACGTAGACACCTATGTAAATTTCAAAGGTAATACCGAAGAAGCCTTCAATTACTATGCAAAAGTTTTTGGTACAGAAATTATTTCAATCACTCGCATGGGCGACATGCCTGCACAACCTGGCCAAACTTTGCAGCCAGAAGATGTGAACAAAATCATGAACATTCAGTTGCCAACTATTGGCGGACACATTTTGATGGGAACTGATGCGCTTGAATCCCAAGGTCACTTCATCACAATTGGAAACAATGTAACAATTTCACTAAATGTTGATTCACGCGAAGAAGCCGATCGCATCTATAACGCGCTTGCCGTTAATAGTCCCGAAGGTTCTGGAATGTTCGCCGCACCTTGGGGCGCTTACTGGGGTTCTTGCGAAGATCAGTTCGGTATTCGCTGGATGGTTTCAAGCCCGCTTTAAATTTAGTTTTTCTAGATGCAAATCTATGGAATTAGAAATGTCAATAAGTGCTAAAAGTTGTTCTTCGGTTAATGCTTCTGCAAATAACCTGTTCACCTCCTGCATTTGAAGTGGAAAAGCCTTTTCAATAAGCGCCTCTCCTTTTTTCGTCATTCCAATCCAACAACTTCTTGCGTCGTAAGGACATTGCTGTTTTTCAAGCAATCCTTTTAATTCCATTCGTGAAACTTGATGTGAAACTCGGCCAATATCCCAGCCGATCTCTTCTGCAAGTTGGCTCGGCTTCATCTTTTGTTCTGCGACATTTCGTAACCCCATGAATATTTGATATTCAGCTTCACTGAGTCCGCATTTTTCGCTCAGATGCTTAACAAGGGGTGGCAGCAGAGTTATACGGATATTGTGAAAAGACTTCCATGCATCAACGTTCAAACCACAAGAATTTTTGCCTGTCATGGGCTCAGCCTAACCGATTAGTTGACATGTCAACTAGTTTCGGATAGTTTAGTTGATATGACAACTAATTCAAAAAAATTGCTCGTGATCTCAGCTAGCCCGATGGGTTCATACTCCGTCTCTCGGGCCGTAGCTGACGTATATATCGAAAGCTGGAAACAAACATTTCCAGCGGGAATCATCATTGAAAAAGATTTGGTGGCTAACCCGATTCCACATCTAGATGCGGAAGCTATCCATGCAAATTACACCCCCTCAGAGCAACAGAGCCCTGAAATGAAAATTAAGCATAATTATCGACTCGAACTAATAAATGAATTGACTGGTGTGGATGAAATTCTGATTTCAGCACCGCTTTGGAATTGGTCTGTTCCATCCGTTTTAAAAGCATACATTGATCAGATAGTTGTTACTGGAGTGCTAGACAATTCAGGGGCATCTGGTTTAGCAGGTAAGAAAGTGACTTTCATCGTTGCACAAGGTGGTTCATACAAGGATGGAACGCCGAAGGCTGGTTGGGATTATGCAACAGGTTACCTAGAACTTGTGGCCAAGGCTCTAGGTGCGACTGATGTGAAAACAATTCTTGCTGAACTTACACTTGCTGGTGTGGCGCAGGGCATGGATTTTCTTATTGATGCAAAAAATCATTCAATTGAAACAGCAAAACAATTAGCAACAGAAAGGGCGACCGTATGAACATCGCACTTGTAATCTTTGGATTTCTTCTAACCTTAGTTGCAATCGGATCAGGTTTCGCAAAACTCAAAAAAGTTCCACAAGTAATGGAAAGTATGGTTTCGGTTGGTGTGAAACCAAATCAAGTTCCAGTTCTCGCATCTCTGGAAATAGCAGGTGCTCTTGGACTTGTGGTTGGAATTTGGATTCAACCACTTGGGGTTCTTGCAGCAGTTTGCTTGAGCTTGTATTTTGTTGGTGCAGTACTTGGACACCTAAAGAAAAAACATGGAATTGCTGAATTTGGTCCCGCACTTGGAATCCTGATTATCGCTATTGCAGTTTCTTACTTGCAAATTCAGCGCTAAGGAAAATCGTGAAAAGTTTTATGGTCGTAGCGAAATTCAAAGATGGTGTAATGCCTGACCAGATTCGCGATCTCATTCCGGCAGAACAATTACGCGCAAAGGAACTTGAAGAGCAAGGACTACTGGGTGCAATAAAAGTTGCAATGCCAAAGCGGACAGTTTTTCTAGAAGCTTTTGCCGACACTGAAGCGGAAGCCATTTCAAATATTCATTCACTTCCACTAGCAATTGTTTGGGATTTCGAAGTTTTTGAAACTACACCTCCAGCAGGTGCGGCTTAATAGTCTGGAGATGAGGGGGACCGAGATTTCCACTAATAAAAACCACACTAAATAGTTAGACCCCGCGAACAAGCGGGGTCTAACTATTTGCGGAGATGAGAGGATTTGAACCTCCGAAGGGTTTTACCCCTTACCTCATTAGCAGTGAGGCGCACTCGACCGGACTATGCGACATCTCCTAAGTGTGGGCGGAGTTTAGCCTGAGATTTTGAGCACCAAAAACGGCTATTCAAGCCCTGGGCACTCAGGCTTTGGACCACCATTTACATTGCCGTAGCGGTGATAAGTAATTGCAACCGACTGCTCCAAAAGCCATCGCGGAGCTTCAATATCGCCGCGTTGTGCGATTGGTCGGTGGTCAACTGTTATGCCCTTTGAAAGTAATTCCTGCACTGGCGGAACGGAAGAAGCGAGCCATCGCACTCTAGCTAAATCGCCTTTGTAACTTTCAATTGAATTTACGAATTCAACTTTAACTTTCATCATGTCAGTAATTTTCTGGACTGCAATCATTTCGTCACGTGAAGTAGTTTCATCTGTGACTACCAATATTGGTTGGCTATATCTTGCATAACGCTGGAAGTTCTTTTCAACAGTGAGACCTGTGCGATCTATTGATTTCGAACCGATCTTTTCCCACCAGCCTCTTGCGCTATAAAAACTCATTTCAACTTCACTAACTTTGTTCCAGTCACGCAAAGTGTTTAGGTAATTCACACCACCAGCTTTTGCATTTGGACCAACAGAAGATTTCTTCCAGCCACCAAATGGTTGACGGTTTACGATCGCACCAGTTGTTCCGCGATTTACATACAAGTTGCCAGCCTGCATTTTAGAAATCCAAAGTGCGCATTCATCTTCATCAAGTGAAGCGATGCCGGCAGTAAGGCCAAATTCAGTTTGATTTTGCCATTCGATAGCGGTTTCGAAATTTGGTGCTTCAATAATTGCAAGAACCGGTCCGAACCATTCATTTTGATGTGACCAAGATCCGGCTTTAACACCGATCTTCACACCAGGGCGCCAAAGCATTCCGGCTGTGTCGAGTTGTTTAGGTTCAACAAGCCAACTTTCACCTTCTTCGAGTTTTGTAAACGCTCGAAGCAAATTTCCTTCAGGTATGCGAATTACTGGTCCGACTGTGGTGGCAAATTCCCAACCTGGGCCAACACTTAATGAATTCACTGCATCTTGAAGCTGATTGATGAAACTTGGGTTGTTGTAGATGGAGGTTTCAACAATTGCAACTGAAGCGGCAGAACATTTCTGACCAGCATGTCCAAATGCAGACTGCACAAGATCTTTGACAGCAATATCAATGTCAGCACAAGCCGAAATCAAAAGTGCATTCTTGCCGCTGGTTTCCGCCATCAAATTAATTTCTGGTCGCCAAGATGTGAAAAGAGATGCAGTCTCAAATGCGCCAGTGAGAATGACTCCATTTATTTCTGGATGAGTTACTAAATATTTGCCTGAATCATCATCGCGCATCGGTAGGAATTGCAAAACATCTTTCGGAACTCCGCCTTCCCAGATTTGGTTTGCCAAAACCCAAGCTGTAGCGACAGTTTCAGGAGCTGGCTTCAAAATGACAGCGTTGCCAGCGGCTAAGGCTGCAAACACCCCGCCCGCAGGAATCGCATAAGGGAAATTCCAAGGTGGTACCACTAATACAGTTCCAAGTGGAGATGAGTTGTCAAAATTCTTGGCAGTAGATGCATAGAAGCGTGCAAAGTCAATCGCTTCGGAAATTTCCGGATCAGCTTCCGAAACAGTTTTTCCAGCATCCCGGCTCATCACGGCAATTGTGATTTCGGTTTGCGCGTGCATAACTTCCGCTACTTTGAAGAGGATACTTTTTCTCTCTTCAATAGAAAGTGCTGCCCAACCGCTTTGAGCATTCTTGGCCGCATTGATTGCGACATCTACGGACCTGGTCTCACCAACTGAGTATTTGTACCAAGGCGCACCATTGTCTGACGGATCAGTTCCAACTTCTTGCTCATAAGTTCTTATTGTTTGACTTCCCACAACAAGTGGGATGTCGCGCAATTCCTCAGCGCGGATATTTGCAATTGCAGCCTTCATTTTTTGAACAAATTGTGGGTTGGTTGGATCCTCTTCACGTTGGTTTGCAAATTCTGAAATTTGGTTTTGCGATTCGGTGTGACGGTAGGAACCTGTAAATACAGTGTGACGCTCTTTTAGTGAGTTCAAGAAGCGATCTAACTGTTCGTCATATTTAGCAGGATTGCTAGAAATTTCAAACGTAGCTTTTAAGTAGTTCTCATCCGACGTGTTTTCATCAAGTCGGCGAACCAGGTAAGCAACTGCCGCCGCGAAATCGCTCTTTTGAGTAACTGGCGCATAAAGCAAAACTGGATGCCCTGAACGCGTTAGTGCAAGTGCTTCGGAATTGGCCATTCCCTCAAGCATTTCTATGTCGAGTTGGTCTAACACTCCGCGAGTTCGAGCAACTTCGATAGCCCAAGTCAGGTGGAAGAGATTGTGGGATGCAATACCGATTCGCACTGCTTTTGAGTGTTCATTGCGAAGAGCTGAATCAATGAGTCTCGCATACGACGCATCGACATCCGATTTAGTTTTGTAAGGTGCGGAAGTCCAGCCATGCAATTCGGCCTCGGCGTTTTCCATCGCCAGATTTGCACCTTTAACAAGTCGGATTTTGATGTGACTGCCATGTTGGGCGAATCGTTGTTTTGAGAATTCAACCAACTCGGCAAAGAATGAATGAGACTCTGGCAAATACGCCTGAATCACAATGCCGGCATTCATTTTCGCAAACTCTGGCTCTGCCAACACAGCTTTGAAAGCCGCAACTGTCATTGGAAGGTCTCGGTACTCTTCCATGTCTAGATTTATGAAAGTGTTGTATTCGATTGCCTCTCGATAAATCAACCGCATTTTTTCTGAAACACGTTTTACAGAATTATCAAAATCAATAGTAATGATTTGTGCGACTACCGCAGATAGTTTTACTGAAACATAATTAACATCTGGTCTGCGAATAGTTGCGAGAATCAAATCAAGTCGAGTCTGCGCTTCATGGTCACCAAGTACGGCTTCACCTAAGACATTAATGTTTAATAAAAGTCCTACTGCTTGGCGCTTTGACAGAATTTTCGAAAGATGTTCTGCCTCATACGGAAGAATCTGACTTTTCGAAAGTGTGCGGATGGTTTTGTGAACTATAGACACAGAGAAACTTGGCAATAACTTGGAAACGATAGCCAATACTTTCAAACCAAATGCATTTACAAAGCCGAAACCAGTAATAGATGCTTGGTTTGCAGCGCGACGGAAAATTCGTGCGGAAGCATCGCTTGACTGAATGCGCATTACTTCATCAGTCAAGGTGATTGTTGC
>JAHEEQ010000096.1:0-4509 GCA_024640585.1 Micrococcales bacterium | reverse complement strand
AAAAGGGAGTCCGAAGACTCCCTTTTAACTTTGCGGAGAGGGTGGGATTTGAACCCACGGTAGCTCTCACTACGACGGTTTTCAAGACCGTTCCATTCGGCCGCTCTGGCACCTCTCCCGAATAGCGAGCGCATTCTGCCATGAATCTTGAGGGCTTAGAAACTCACCCAACTATCTGTCAGGAAACGCATTTATGGTGCGCCAACTAGTTCACACTCAGTGAATGCACACACAACTAAAGAAGAGGTCGTATGTCAGATTTTCTGGCGATTGTGGTGTCGGGGGACACGGTTTTACATATGGTCGATTTTGATCGGCCCGTTATTTTCATTCCAGGCAAATTGCAAGGTCTGCGAGTTATTCCTGATCCAAATTTCATGATCACCGATGCGCTGGCTGTTTTGCGTGACGGTGTTTTGTCTGAATGTGAAAGTTTGTGCAAAACAAAAAAAGATGGTCTGAATGATTTCTCTGAAAATCATATTTGCAAGCATGTTCTAGAAGGCAGAAAAAATGTTCGATCCAATAAAGACCATCCGGTAATCGTCCTTCACAACTCTGATCTAGACCCACAGATTCAGTCTGACCTAAATGAGTTCGCCCACCGACCTGTAGTGCAAAAGTTGCACGACAAGAACGGTGAGCGACTCGGTTTGTTCTAAGTTATTTAATAACTTTAAATGAACCAGACTTACTCGTGGAATGCTTGCCAGCTTTCACCTTGATTGAATATTTGCAGGTGCCAACTTTCAAACCTTGAATACCTGCCTTTGTTGCTTTGCAAATTTTCTTTGAGGTTGGCTTAATCGTGATGGTGATTTTTGCACCTTTCGGAATTCCTTCACCTGCACTCAAAATTCCACGGTCGATTAGCAACTTTTTGATGGTGCGCAATTTCTTAATTTTTACCTTCGGAACCACGTTCCGTTCAACCATATTCCCGTTATCTACAGTGAATTTTGGAACTGAGAAACTAATGTTTTCTATCGCTAAAACTTGGCCATCTGTACCTTGGTTCAACTCGGTCCAAGTGACGAAATTTGGTGTCCATGTTCCAGAATCTGAGCTTGATCTTGTTACTCTTAATTCAGATTCCGCATTAGTTGGATCGGTGACGCCGAACGCTGCGAGTGCTTCATTCGACAAAAATGCCTGCAGACGTCCTCTTCGCTCTGACCCATCCGAATTTAGGTGCGGAGCTGCCATACCAAAGGTTATTGAGTTCATGTCCGGCGTTTCAGGATTAAATCCTGGAGCAGTCTCTAGCGATGCAATTACTGCGCCTTGAGATGCAAACATTGTGTGATCAAAAACTGGATCTAGAGTTTTATCAAAACTCATGACCATCGCAATCGCTAATATTTCATCATCAGCTTGATTAGTATCACAGGTTGAAACTGGAATCGTTGAGCAATGCTCATCAATGTCATTTGTTGAGGGCATTGAAGACGGCGTAAGTCTGATTGTCACAACATTATCGAGCACCCGCCAATACGCAGGTTGTCCATTTACCCAAGTCCATCCAAGATCTTGCGCAAACCCATTTAAGTCAATTTGTATTTCGAAATATGTACTCTGATCGATGTTCATAGAAGAAAGCGAAGGGCCTGAAAAATCGTTCTTTAAATCTCCGTTTACTTTGTAAGCCACGTTTATGGAAATTCGATTTGGGTCTGCGTAGCAGACACCTGGTGCAGGAGTTTGTCCATCTCGACACACATTGACTGGAGTCACCACGACTCTCCAATTGCCATCGAATACTTCATTACCGGGAGCTGTAGCTGAGGCAATTAAATGGTCTTCCCATTTTGCTAATTTGATAAATGGTCTGTTTTCTACTCCGCTGTCGGTGTCTTGCCATCCACCATCCATGGAATCGATTTCGGTCTGATCTGGGCCTATGCCCATATCCAAAGTTCCTGCCGAGACTGGCCCTGCGTTTAACATGGCCAGAAAAAGAGTGGCACTGGCAAGAATGGCTAATAATTTTTTATTCATGGTTTCCTCCCGGAGTGTAAAAAATACTCCCGTTTGTCCTTGGAAATCAACGTTTTCGTAAATTAAACGTAGACCATTGTCTAATCTCTTAGGCTAACGCAGTGATTGACCTAAATTTCATCCGGCAAGAGCCAGAAGCTGTGCGCAAATCCCAGATTGCCCGTGGAGAAAACCCGAAAGCTGTTGATGCAGTTTTGGATGCGGACGGCGCTCGCCGAGCGGCTGTGGCTGCGTTTGAAGAAGTTCGTGCAGAGCAGAAAAATCTCAGCAAACAGATTGGTCCACTTCAAGGCAAGGCCAAGTCTGGTGATGAATCGGTTAAGGCTGAACTTGATGGATTAATGAAGCAAGCCACAGACCTTGCGAATCGTGTAAGTGCATTAGAAGCGGATGTTCGTGAAGCCGATGCAGTTTTGGATGCGGCAATCAAAGTCCTTTCCAATCTTGTGCAAGATGAAGCTCCAATTGGTGGCGAAGAAGATTTTGTGGTTCTTGAAACTTTTGGAACTCCACGAGATTTCAAGGCTGAAGGTTTTGAACCAAAAGATCACGTAGAAATTGGAACGGGTATCGGCGCAATTGATATTGAACGCGGCGTAAAAGTTTCCGGTTCGCGCTTTTACTATCTAACAGGTCCTGGCGCACTTCTTGAGTTCGCGCTAATTAATCTAGCAATGGCGATGGCGACCAAGAATGGTTTCAAACCAGTGATTCCACCTGCACTTGTTAAATCACCCGCAATGGAAGGAACTGGTTTTCTGGGTCAAGCCGCCGAAAATGTTTACCATCTTCCAAACGATGACATGTATTTGGTCGGAACCGCGGAGGTTCCACTAGCTGCAATGCATATGGATGAAATCTTGGATGCAAAGTCATTGCCGATTCGTTATGCAGGTTATTCACCTTGCTATCGACGCGAAGCTGGCACACATGGCAAAGACGCAAAAGGAATTTTCCGTGTTCACTGGTTCGACAAAGTCGAAATGTTCTCATTTGTCGATCCCAAAGATGCGGATGCCGAGCATCAAAAGCTACTTGCATTCGAAAAGGAATTCTTAACAGCATTGGAACTACCATTTCATGTTATCGATGTAGCAACTGGTGATCTAGGTTCTTCAGCTGCGCGAAAATTCGACTGCGAGGCATGGTTTCCTGTACAGGGTCGCTATCGTGAATTAACGTCAACTTCTAATTGCACAACATTTCAGTCCCGCCGTTTGCGCATTCGTACTAAAGGTGAGAATGGAACTGAACCAGTTGCAACTTTGAATGGAACACTGGTGGCACTCGCTCGCACGATTGCGTGTTTGCTAGAAAACCATCAACAAGCGGATGGAAGTGTGCGGATTCCAGTTGCACTGCGTCCATACCTTGGTGGACAAGAATTCCTAACGGCTTAATAAGTCGTCGATCAATTTCGCTACTGCGTGATCATCGCTATGTGGCAAATGGTTATTTGTAATTTCTAAAACCTCTTCGTGCGCATTTGCCACCGCCCAAGCTTCACTCGCCCATTGCAACATTGGAATGTCGTTTGGCATATCTCCAACTGCAACAATTTCAGTTGAATCGAGATTCTTTTTGGCTGCAACGCTTTGTAACCCAGTGGCTTTAGTGATGCCAAGAGCACTTAACTCAGCAAGAACAACCTGCTCGGATGCATGCGTTGTTTGGAGTTCTTTGTTTACGATTTTATTGATTTCACCTAGCCAGGTGTCTGGATTCCAGCCGCTTGGATTACCAGGTTTCACAAGAACTTTGGTGATGTCTGATTTGGACATCAAAGTTTCAATCGGTGCGACCGGGATGTAGTCGACATTTTTCCAAACCACTTCGTAACCTGGAGAAATTGCGTATTCAAAATCGCTCAGGTTTTCAACATACATAGTTTCATAGTCTTTGCAAACAGATTTTGGAATTGGCATACCGACAAAAGCGCGCTCGATTGCAAAAACCGAGTCTGGGTATTTATCGCGAATCTTTTCAACAACAACATTCAGCTTTTCAGTGTCGACTGGGTTGGTTGCGCAAACTTCCATTTTTTGAAGGTCTGCAATGAAAGCGCCGTTTGCGCCAATGATGGTGTTGAAGTGATTTGTGATTTCTGCAATTCCGCGCAACCATCGAGCTGGCCTACCCGTTACAAAAACAACTTCAAGACTATTTTCAGATGCTCGTTTTATGGCAGATATGTTTTCATCCGAGATTGCGCCGAATGAATTTAGAAAAGTGCCATCAAGATCTGATGCCAGCAATTTCTTTTTCAGTTTATTCGCCATCGATTATTTTTATGATGCGCTGCAAATCTTCAAAAGTTGCAAACTCAATTGTCACAGCGCCTTTATTGCGCGCCATGTCGATTTTCACGCGGGTTTCAAATTTGTCTGAGAGGCGATCTGCGATTTCGTTAAGTGCGGGTGAAATAATCTTTTTACCTTTGGAAGATTTTCCTTTGGAAGATTTTGTTCCAACACCTACTGCAACAATTTCTTCAACCGCACGAACTGATAA
>JAHEEQ010000174.1 GCA_024640585.1 Micrococcales bacterium | reverse complement strand
CGCCGTCGCTATCGCGATACCAGGCGTATTCAGGGTCGACTCCCCGATAGTAAGGACCGAGTCCAGCGGCCGTTGCTTGATAGCAGTAGTCGTACCGCTTGTCATTAGCACCGGAGTTGGTTCCGCCATTGTTATTTGATGAGCCACCTGAAGCGCCGCCTGTAATTTTCACTTTCATGCGTGGCGGCACTTTTGTGTATTTGTTTGCACAAGTTGATAGTTCACGCTTTAACGCTGATTTTTCTGATGAGTCAATAGCGAGATGCCAGCGATATTTAACTCGAATCCAATCTTTCGCATATGTGCAGCGATAGCCGTTCGCTGGTGGCGTCCACGATGCAGGATCGCGATCACTTTTCGAACGATTTGTAGTTGCACTTACTGCAATCAAACTTGGTCCGAATCCAAGATCATTTGCAAATGCCTCGCGTTGGCCATAAGTCCAGTGGCTAGCACCTGACTCCCATGCCTCTTTGAGCGGAACAAAGTGGTCAATGTCCAAAGTGCCGGCAATCGTGATGGTTTGATTGTCATAAACAGAGAACCATTTGCCTGTAGAAACTGTGCAACCACTTGTAGATGTGTACGTGACTGTTTTTTGTGACTCGGATTGCAAAACCTCTGCTCGGGTGTCGCAGCCATCATGGTCCAAATCCGCCCAGTGATGAAAAAGGGAGCGGTCATAGCTATTCGAATTTTGTTCATTCTTAACTGTTAATAAATTTAAAAGTGCACTGGCTTTGATTTTGGAGCCTGTAGATGGAACCGCATTTGCAGGAGCAATAGCTAAAGCCCAAATAATGAGCGAGACAAATAAAGTTTGTTTGCCCCCGCGATTTTTCATGTTGCAAAGACTAGCCCAATCGAACTAGTTCCACAGAATTAACTTGCCCGAGAATATTCAGCGGCTTGACGAATTAATTCTTCGTCAGGCGTTATGCCTGTATAGAGGGCAAATTGCTCTACGGCTTGTAACGTCATGACTTCTGATCCGTTAACTACAGGAATTCCAAAAGATTTTGCTTTTTGAATCAGTGGCGTATTGGAAGGTACTGCCACCACATCGAAAATGAGCTTTGCATTTCGAATAACATCTTCTGAGACTGGAATTGCATTTTCCTCAACTCCCCCAGCCATCCCGATTGGAGTGGCATTGATTATGAAATCGGCATTTTCTTCAATTCCGGTTCGGACGAATCCATACTGCTTCGAAAGTTTGTCGCCAGATTCTGCATTTCTCGAAAATACTTTGCAGCTCTTGACGCCAAGATCTGCAACGGCAGCTACAACTGCCTTTGCCATGCCGCCACTTCCAATTACTAAAACCGAGTCAGTTGGTTTCATTCCATTTGTCGCAAGCAAACTTCTAACCGCTGCAAAATCGGTGTTGTAACCGCGAAGGTGTCCGTCCGTATTAACAATCGTATTTACAGACTGGATGATTGCTGCTGTTTCGTCTAGCGAATCAATTAGCGGAATGACGGTTTCTTTGAATGGCATGGAGATTGCAGCACCGCGAATACCAAGTCCGCAAACTCCTGCTATTGCTTGTTCAATATCGATTGGCGAAAAGGATTTATATACAAAATCTAAATCCAAAGCACGATACAAGTAGTTGTGAAAGCGAGTGCCAACATTGCTTGGTCTTGCAGACAGGGAAATGCAAAGCGTCGTGCTTTTAGAGATTTCCCAATTCAACTTTCTTAACGACCTTTTTCGTATTCAGCAATTTGAGAAATGCGGCGATTGTGGCGCTCTGCATCGCTATAAGGAGTTTCAAGGAACGCATCAACAATCGCATATGAAGTTTCTTGGTCGTGCATGCGTGCGCCGAGTCCAATTACGTTTGCATTGTTGTGCTCGCGGCAAAGTTTTGCGATTTCAACACTCCATGCAAGTGCGGCGCGGACACCTGGAACTTTGTTGGCAGCGATTTGTTCGCCATTGCCAGAACCGCCAATAACGATACCCAAACTGCCAGGCTCACTTGCTACCGCTTTGGCAGCGGAAATGCAGAAAGCTGGATAGTCATCCTCAGCGTCGTATTCGAAGGCACCGTGGTCGACCACATCATGCCCTTTCGCGCGAAGGTGCTCTGCCAGTGCATTCTTAAATTCGAAGCCGGCATGGTCTGTCCCAAGATGAATACGCATGGCTCAATTGTGGCAGAGGTCGCTTTATACGAGACATATCCCCCACTGCATCGAGGCGGTTCGTGTGTGAGAATGGGAGCAGGAAAAGGCAACGAAGCCGAGCAGAAAGGCGTTTTCAGTGTCAACTGAGAATCTCACCCGTGAAGAATGTGCAATTCGCGCAAAAACCGTTTCAGTTAAAAATTACGAGATCCATCTCGACCTTACTGATGTAGCCACAAATGCTACTTTCAAGAGTGTTACTCGGGTCGCTTTCTCTGCAAAGGAAGGCAGCTCAACTTGGATTGACTTGATTGCTCCTGAAGTAATCGAGGCAAAATTGAATGGTGTTGCAATCGACTCAAAATCCTTCGACGGGCATCGCCTTCAACTCACTGGCTTGAAGTCTGAAAATGTTTTGGAAGTAATTGCCAATTGCGCTTACTCAAATACCGGTGAGGGCCTACATAAGTTCACAGACCCAGCAGACAATGAGATCTACCTTTACTCACAATTCGAAATTGCTGATGCTCGCCGTGTTTTCGCCTGCTTCGACCAACCTAATTTGAAAGCTACATACGAATTCACAGTTGATGCGCCAGCACACTGGAAAATCTTTAGCAACACTTTTGCTGAAATTTCCGAAATCGAAAATGGTGCCCGCCACAAGTTTGCTGAAACCAAAGTTATGTCAACTTACATCACTGCAATTGTTGCAGGTGATTACTACGGTGTGACAGATTGGTACAAAGGTGAATTTGGCACCTACCCACTTGGCTGGTATTGCCGAAAGTCATTTGCGGAGTACTTAGACAAGGACGAACTTTTCTTAATCACAAAACAGGGATTTGAACATTTCGAAAAAGTATTTGGCGTCGGCTATCCATTTGAAAAATACGACCAAATCATCGTTCCAGAATTCAACGCAGGTGCGATGGAAAATGCTGGTTGTGTCACCTACTATGAAGGTGTCATCTACCGCTCACGTGCAACTGACCATGAACGCGAATATCGCTCAAACACAATCTTGCATGAGATGGCGCACATGTGGTTTGGAAATCTTGTGACCATGGAGTGGTGGGATGACCTTTGGTTAAATGAATCATTTGCCGAATGGTCTTCGTATTTTGCCAACAACTCCGCTACTAGATTCACACAAGCATGGACTTCTTTCATGGTAGACCGAAAGCTTTGGGCTTACCGAGAAGATCAGATGTCTGGAACACACCCAATCTCAACTGACATGATTGATCTAGACACTGTTGAAGTGAATTTTGATGGAATCTCATACGCAAAAGGTGGATCCACTCTTCGACAACTCGTTGCAGTTGTTGGAGAAAAGGATTTCTTAGCTGGAGTTTCGGCGTACTTGAAAAAACACGCTTGGGGAAATACTCAGCTATCCGATTTGCTAACCGAGCTCGAAGCCGCGAGTGGACGTGACCTCTCAAAATTCACTGATTCGTGGCTAAAAACTTCTGGTGTAAATATGTTGAAACCAGAATTTGAACTCAACTCGGATGGAACATACAAGTCAGTTTCTGTTTTGCAGCTACCACCGCAAGAACCAGCAGGCCTGCCACAAGTTCTTCGTCAACATCGCATTGCAATCGGGCTCTACAACCAAACTGCAAAAGGTTTGGAGAGAGTTCAGAGAATTGAATTAGATGTTGACGGGC
>JAHEEQ010000166.1 GCA_024640585.1 Micrococcales bacterium | reverse complement strand
ATGTGCACCGCGATGCTGTTCATCTAATTGAATCCACTACCTTTCATGAGTTATTGGAGGCCACACTTGCACTAGCCACTGATGATCAAACGCAGAGGTTCAATGTCATTAAAGTCAACGAAAAAAAACAGAGAGTCTCACTACTTCACTACTTAGATTTTGACCAAGATCCATTCCCCACATTGCAAGAGTCGTGGTCTTACTCTCATGAACGCAAGGTCATCACATACCGGGACTTTTCTAGATCGTTCAACCCTCCAATACTCCACAGGAAAGAGCTACTAGTTGGTCATTTGCATAGCTCATTTGAAAAGTGGTCACAACTAACTGCGCAGGCCGAATCAATTGGTCTTTTTGATACGCCCAACATCATTGGTTTCAAAGATAACTGGACGAAGTTAATTTTTGAAAAAGGTTTCAAACTCGAAGCAGGCAACTTTCTGCCATTAGGCAACGATGATGTAGATACAGTTGACCTAACAAATTTGAATTCTGAAATCGGAATACAGAGACACTTAACCGCACTAAACAGGACGAATCTTTCAGCACCAATTCAACTATTGATCCGCCTAGGACTATTGAACATGGAAACCGTGGCGTTTGACTACGGGTGTGGGCGTGGCGATGACATTGCTGGGTTGAATGAAATTGGGATTAAATGCACGGGCTGGGATCCACATTACGCCCCAGATAATTCAATCGAAAATGCTGATGTTGTAAACCTTGGTTTCGTTGTCAACGTCATTGAAGATCCAGCGGAGAGAGTTGATGCAATTCATAAAGCATTCACTCTTACAAGGGAGGTTTTAGCAGTTTCAGGAATGCTTCACAGTGCAGACCGCACAGGAAAGCCATACCGCGATGGGTACATCACCAATCGCAATACTTTTCAAAAATACTTTACTCAGGACGAATTTAAGAATTACATCGAACAGATTCTTTCACGTGATGCGTTCATGGTCGGGCCCGGCATAGCCCTTGTCTTTGCGAGCGAAGACGCTGAGCAAAAGTTTGTGTTTCAACGACTAAGACGGCGTGATGTCGCAAAGCGACTCATCTATGCAAGACAGCCTGAGCTTAGAGTTCGCAAACGCTTTCAATTTCAAGATAAACCGCCACGACTTACCAAACTCGAACGAGAGTTTCAGCAAGTCAAGCCAGCTCTAGATCAACTTTGGGAGCAATCTCTTGATTTGGGACGCATCCCCGATGTAGAAGAAGTTAACTCGTTAGAAGAGCTTCAAAATCAATGCAGAACCTTTAGTAGAGCGAAGCGCCTCCTTCGAATTCACTATGATTTTTCTCTATTAGAAGCTGCCGCTGCTACACGCTCTGACGAGGTTAGATTATTTTTTTCCCTTCAACAATTTTCTAAACGCGCGCCGTACAAGCAACTCGAGCCACGCCTGCAACGTGATGTAAAGTATTTTTTTGGAGATTACAAATCAGCGCAAACCGCAGGTTTCTTGCTTCTAAAAGAATCCGCCGACACAGAAGAAATTCTCAAAGCTTGCAAAGCAGCTGAATCCAATGGAATTGGATGGCTTGAAGATGAACACTCGCTTCAGCTTCATGTTTCTTTAGTCCCAAGACTTCCAGCAATCCTTCGTGTCTACGTCAGCTGCGGACTATTGCTCTGGGAAAACATTAGCGACATTGATCTAGTCAAAATCCACATTGAATCTGGAAAACTAACCTTACTTCAGTATCAAGATTTTGATGCTTCACCAATTCCACTTTTACTGAAAAGAGTAAAGGTCAATTTGAGGAAACTTGACTATGACTTGTATGAATACGGGTCAGAAAAATATCCATCACCTCCCCTTTACTATAAAAGTAGATATCTGCATGAAGACATGCATGACTACGCATCTCAAGAACAGTTTGACAATCAGCTTGAAGCACTTATCGCAACAGTAGATGAAACTGCCTTTCCAAGTCTTCAATCTCTTGAATCAGCATTGAACATGCAACGATTGTTCATCAAAAACTTTGAACTCATCCCTAGCAACAGCATTCCAGAACTAGATCAACTTTGTGGTCTGAATTTCACATATAGAAACTTTATCCAATGCGGCGCTACTCAATCACGCCTGGGAATTGCCAACCTCCCACTCAACCCAGAGACTTATAACGCTTACAACGGCTTAGCGAGGAACGTGATTGACCCGTTGATTGATTACTTCGGTGGAATTCGCCTTACCTACGGTTTTTGCTCCGCAATGCTAGCTAGCAAAATTACTGAACGCATTGCACCGAAGCTTGATCAACATGCTGGACACGAGCTAAATCGAGTTGGCAAACCAATATGTGAACGACTTGGTGCTGCTGTCGACTTTATCGTTGATGACGAAGACATGGCAGAAGTAGCCCAATGGATAGTTGAGAACACGGACTTTGATCGCATTTATCTATATGGGCGAAACAAACCTCTACATGTCAGCTACAGCAAAACACCCGCAAAGCAAGTAACGCTGATGCTTGCAACAGCTTCCGGGCGCTTAACTCCAAGAACTTTGACCAACAACACCCGCATCTGCGAACTCATGCCCAAATAACCATAAGTTTGTACGTTTAATAGACTTGATATGCCGTTGTTTGTATGTAAAATAACAAACACGGACACAAAATATGCAAACGTATGTCAAACTTTGAGTACACATTTCCATCAATCAGAGGTGTACAAGCAGGCCGAGAGTACTACATCTCAATGTGCCCTCTTCGCCTCATTCCACGAATTTTCCTGTTTGACGACGAAGAGTTGACGCCGGAATTAAGGGCTCAGAGAACTCTAAACAGAAGTCGAATTCCTGAGATGTCCAGGTACATCCTCGAGAACAAACATGACTATGTTTTCTCAGCCATCACAGCCTCTATCAATGGTGATGTCAGGTTCACACCAATAGGTAACAAGGCAAGCGACGATCGCATGGGCATTCTTCACGTAGACATGAAGAATCAATTCATCATTAATGATGGCCAACACCGACGCGCGGCAATTGAACAAGCCATCAAGGAAGATCAATCCCTTAGCGATGAAACGATTGCAGTCGTGTTTTTTGTCGACCAGGGTCTGTCACGAAGTCAGCAAATGTTTGCCGACTTAAATAGACACGCAATTCGCCCATCCAAATCTTTAGGACTCCTATACGATCAGAGAAACGATTTGGCCAAAGTCGGAAAACTAGTAGCCCTCAAGTCGGAAGCCTTTAGCGGCATGGTTGAACTAGAGCGAAGCACGCTGTCTGAGCGCTCAAGAAAACTGTTTACGCTCAGCGCACTCTGCTCTGCAACTTCAGACTTTCTTGGTCCAAAGGAGTACAAGACACAAGAGGATGCAGCTGACGAAGCAATCAAGTTTTGGGATGAATTGGCAAAGCACATCCCCGAATGGCAACTTGTTCGTAAGTCAAAGATGACTGCTGGAGAAATTCGACGCGATTTTGTGCACTCCCATGGTGTCTTGCTACAAGCGTTTGGGAGGGTTGGCGCAGCACTTAACTCCGTCGAGAAAAGTGACTATACGGCGCTAACCAATTTGAAAAAAATCAACTGGTCTAGAGCCAATGCAAAAGACTGGGAGGGGCGCGTAATGCTCGGAGGCAGGCTGAACAAAGCAACTAACAGCGTAATTTTGGCATCCGCATTTATCAAGAAAACCATCGGCATTGAACTTTCACCAGATGAACGAAAAGCCGATGCATCCTTCAACAAATCAAGAAAAGCAATGAGAGATTAAAAGATGGCTTCCAACCTTGCCCTAAAAATTACTTCAGCAACAAAAAATATTGCCGAGTTATATCGTGCTGATGAATTGCCATGGATCATT
>JAHEEQ010000157.1 GCA_024640585.1 Micrococcales bacterium | reverse complement strand
ATACATCGAAGACATAGCGTCTTAAAAACTACTAATCATCAAATATGACAACACCCGGCCCAACACTTGTTTACGAATGTCCAACTTGCAAGCATCCGTTTAAGCGTCGAACAATTAGTTCAGGAAACACATTTGGCGCTCGCGTTAGATCAGATGGGCGAATGTACGCACCCATGCTGCCATCAACTCCACCTCTTGTTGCTTGCCCTCACTGCAAAGCAGCAATTGCGATTTACAGCATAGAACCTGTTGCCCAATATCGAACTTACTTTCCGGGTTCATTCTTTGCCAGTCTTGAGGGAGAAGAGCGTGACAGCAAAGAAGTGGAAGAAGAAAACCGTCAAAAAAAGCTGGGGAAAAAGTACGAGGACACACCGTACTACGAGCAAGCAGTTGCAGCCAATTACTTAGACTACTTGGAACACAACGCAACTGATCGCGACACTGAGCTTTACATGCGTAGATATGCGTTGTGGTTAGTAAATGATGCGTTATTTCCTGAGACCATTCCCAAACGTTTTAAAGAACGCTTCAGCCTAGACGATGGCAGACCTAATGAGTCATCCAAATACCTTCTTCTAGATGCCCAGCACAAGGCAAATCTTGAAGCGTTGTTAGCAAGCACCACTGCTCTTGATGAAGAAAGCCGATTGCTGAAAGCAGAACTACTTCGGGAGCTGGGCAAGTATGAAGACGCCCGAGACGCTTTGAAAGGTGAGTTTGCAAATAAAGCCGTAGCTGAACAAATGCTTCGCCATATCGAATGGAAGAAGTCAGCGCCGTTCCTATTGGCAGCTAAAGATGAGCAGTCTGATTTTGAATATGCATGGGACGCAAGGCGCTATTCACCAGAAGCTGTCGCCATCCCCTTCGAAGAGTTAGACCCTCCGTTATTCAAAATCAAAAACAGAGATTGGTATGTCAAAGTACTTGGCATGCTCAGTCACAACTGGGCACTCATTGAAGAGAATGCGGACTCAACGGCAACCGTATACTTTTTTCAAGATCATGCTCCACGCGAAAGACCAGCAATCATTGACTCTCTTCAATTTTCAGAAGAAATTGAAGCATGGGGAGCGTTGAAGCACAACGGTTTCACATTGCTGAAAGAAACCCCCGGGCCTTGGATGGGCGCAGAGCCAAAAGGCTATTTTTACGATGCTAGACCGGCTGCCGGGAAGGGCATTTATTCAAGCGGTGAATACTGGAAGGATGATTACTATGGAGAGGTTTGACGTCAAAGGAGCTGCGGTACAAGAAGCAAATGGCGATTTTGTTCTATTCACCGATGTACAAGAGTTAACCGTAAGCACCGTTGGATTCGTTGAAAATTTACTAGACCAAGTAGCGGAAGGAGCATTGTCAAAACAGGACGCTCTGAATGCGCTTCAGGTGATGTTCAAACTTTGTCTCAGCTGAATTTATATGTGTAATGCATGGAATCATTCACCAAGTTGCACATGCGGATGGGGCGGAGATGGTCATTTAGGTCGTAAGGGACTCTTCTCGGAGCTGATTCAATCTCAAGTCAAGTTCAGGACTTACCGAGACTTACTATTTGGCTTTACCAATCCGAACGCTAGCTGTCCGGTCTGTGGAGCAAGAGTTTATTTTTATAGTTCTCCATTTGGGGGGCGTGTTTTCTTTGATGAGCTAGGGCCTCCTTGGCCAAAGCATCCCTGCAGAGACACAGGAAGACCTGTATCTATATTGCCAATCAAAGCATCTGTGCAAGCGAATCACAGCATTAACTTCAATCGAGATGGTTGGGTGCCATTTCTTTGCCAAGACATAACTCAATTAAGAAATGATCCTGCGATCTCACAACTGACAGGATTAATCAACGAGCAAAAGAAAACACTTTTTGCTGTGAAGGTTGGTTTATCTGAAGGCGCACCTTTCTTGATCAAGTCAGGCGATGGCGGTGAACTTTGGTTATCGACGATCGTGAGTACAAAAAATGAAATTAAAGCCGATAACTTCCGAGTTTTTGAGTACGAATCAGATTTGCGAACGCTATTGCCAGAGCGTCAATCACGACAACTAAGACCTAAAGCTAATTCTCGAAGACAAAAGGTCGAAAGAAAGCCTGTAACAAAGACTCCAGAGACCAATGAAGAATTGCCAATATCTGGCCTTTTCAACAGATCAGCGGCTAAGCAGCTATTGCGATGTCCGCAATGCTCAGCTACTGTCCGAAATCTTGATAAGCATCTCAAAAATGCACATGTCAATCAAAATCTAATTTCATGTCCAGACTGCGGGCAACTAGTAAAGCATCTGGAAAATCACTACGGAAAGATGCACTCCCCTCGGGCTTTAGCTCGCATTGAGAAGCGAAAAGAAATTACCGCTGAACGTAAGGCCAACTACAAGAAAATAAAACAGGAGAAAAAACAAATCAGTACAGTTGCAAAGAAGGGGATATGCCCATTTTGTACTTTCAAATCCTTATCTGAGATGATGCTAATTGCTCACTTGAAAGCAGCTCACGGCAGAGACCCAACTGAGCTATTACGAAAATAACGTAATACGGACTGAGCGAACGTTACGAATGTGGCTCAATATAGGTGTCCACAGAGGGCGCATTCAAAGAGTGGCGGATGAAGCAGGAGCGAAAGTTCTCTCTGCTACGCAAAAGACTGGAATGCTTTGCCTGTCGCATGAACTGATCTAGCAAGTTGCTAGATTAGTAGGGGTATAGAAGCAAAATCACCAGCTTGAATCTGTAAGTACTTCCCAAAAATTTTTCGTAACGCAGATTTTTACTGGCGCAAGACCCATTTCTAACTTCACAGCAATTAGGGCCCATTACACTAGCGCAAAACGCAGTACATTGTCATACAGCACATAGGTGTCACATGAAACAGCTCAAAGTCGAAACTCTTTCAATCAGAACGTCAGCAAGTATCAAAACCATGCTGCGGGAAGCTGCGGATCGGGAACATCGTTCAATCGCGTCAATGGTTGAAGTGCTCGTTATCGACTACGCTCAAAAGCATGGAATTCAGCCCACCTCTAACGTAGCTACGACTACTAAGAAAAACAAATAAGGAGTAGCGGCTCAATGATATTCAGCGAAGACTCGAGAGTAAAAATTCCATGCATCCTGCATTTGATGCGACTTGGGTACGACTATCTTTCATTAAAGAATGCTGTATGGGATGAGGAAACCAACATCTTCCCAAATCAATTCACTTATGCCATCAGCAAAATCAACCCTGATTTGCCTACTGATGAAATCCCACGCTTGCTTGCTGATGTCAAACTGCTGCTAGATAACGAGGATCTTGGAAAAGCCTTCTATGAGAGATTGACTGAGCGGTCTGGAATCAAGCTGATTGACTTTGAGAACCTCAGTAACAATAGTTTCCATGTTGTCACAGAACTCACCTGCAAGAACGGGGATGACGAATTTCGTCCAGATATCACGCTGTTGATCAACGGTCTGCCCCTAGCCTTTATTGAGGTTAAGAAGCCGAACAATCGTGAAGGTGTACTCGCAGAACGTAACCGCATCATCATACGAAGCAGGAATCCAAAGTTCCGTCGCTTCATCAACATCACGCAATTGATGGTTTTCTCCAACAACATGGAGTACGAGGACGGCTCACAACAACCCATTGAAGGTGCGTTTTATGCAAGCCCATCCTACGACTCGCCAGTGTTTAACTATTTCCGCGAAGAGGAGTCGCTAGACCTTTCTCAATTACTACGGAATGAAGAAGACGCTCTAGAAAACGAAGTGCTGCGTGACAACAATCTCAATGTCATCAAGCACAGTCCAGAGTTCCTAAGCAACAAAGTACCAGATACACCAACAAATCGCATTTGCACGTCTTTGT